>CAZQGM010000090.1:0-5498 GCA_964592885.1 uncultured Gammaproteobacteria bacterium | reverse complement strand
TTCGTTCGCTATCTTTTCTACTCTCGCCTCATCGTAGTATCGAAAAAAGCGCTCTATCGTTTTCCCATACTTTGTCTTCTCTTCCATAGTCTCTTTGGCGCCATATTTATTTATCATGAAGATGACACCATGTGGTTTGAGATATGTTTTGATAGAACGAAAGAGCTCGGATATTTCCTCTTCAGTCAGATGATGGATACTCGCTCGTGCCCACACTCCATCGATCAGTTCCTCCGGTCGATAGGTAACCATATCCCCAACGACAGTATGAAGGTTCGTGAGTGTGCCCGTACATGCGGCTACCATCTGTTCGGCTATATCGACTGCATAGACAGTTCCATCTGGTAGATGCTCTGCAAGCCAACGTGCTTCGGTACCCGGACCACACCCGAGATCGACGACATGGGCTTCAGTATTGCCGCAATACGAAAGAAATGTCCCTAGTTCATGATCCCAGGTGACGGTGTCTTCATGCTCAGCTTTGTACTGACTCGCGATAATATTATACGAATGCACATGGATATGTTTGTAAGATTTCACACTTTTATTTTGTGTTAGATACGATCAGGCTTTACTTGCAATCATGCTCATCTCTATCATCGCTCCTTTCGGCAACTCTTTCACGATTACCGTTTCGCGTGCCGGGTACGGCTCCTCAAGGTAGCTCATGTAGACCGTATTCATCCTACCAAATATCGAGGCATCAGTTATATAGGTGGTTGTTTTCACTACATCACCAAACGTCACACCCGAGGCCTGCAGGATAGCACGTAGATTTTTCATAATCTGGTGAGTCTTTTCCTCGATCGTCCCTTCTATGAGATTTCCTTCAGGATCTAGATAAATCTGACCGGCGGTAAATACGAGATTCCCCGCGACTATGGCTTGCGAATACGGGCCGATGGCTTGTGGGGCATGGACTGTTCGAATTTCCTTTTTCATATAGTATTCACCTTCCTTCGTATTTTGTAACTTGTAGACAAAATTTACTTTGTGTTTATTCTCCAACAAACTCGCACCATAAATTTCTAATTCTTGATTGTTTTTATTCGTTTTGAACGTTCCATTCCAGTAATCTACTTTTAGCAGTATTTTCGTACCGCTAGAATCAACGGCTATGTATGATGCTTTATTAAGATAAAATTCTGATATTGTGTTGTTTTTCATGAGATATTCCTTCTAGATTTTAGTAATAGGGGCACAAAAAAACTCCCATTGTTGGGAGTTTGTATTTCGTATATGTACGTGGTTATTTTACCGACATGCGAAACTCTCCCAACAAAAGAAGTGGGTGGTACAACAACATGAATGAGAGAGGGAAATGTATATCACACTCGTATTATATCAAATATGGCAAAAGCTCTATTATTGCATTTCCTGAATAAGAATCTCGTAAAATTTAACTTTCGCATCTTTTTCAAACCACGGATGGTGCCCGCAGTGTGTAAGTAGATGCATACGAAAATCTTTTAGGACCGTTGATAACGGTTTTTGGACCCCTTCGGCAGGATGTGGATCATAGTCGCCGTGAATTGCAATTACCGGGCATGTAATCGTCTTCCCATATGCTGGTAACATACCACTTTTTCGAAGTACGTCGGCTTCCGACCAAACATGCTCGTATATGTCCGACTGAACTATAGATTCTTCTTTATCGTCACTACTTTTGTGTGGAATGGGACTATACGAATCTGCTGTACCCATCAAGCTACCGAATTCGGCAAAGGTAATCTCATCGGCTTTTCCTTCGTTGAGTAGCTGGATCAGTTCCTTAGCTTTCTGCTGTTCTTCTGTTGATAACCGTTGCAATCGTGTTGTCATTATTTCTTGAGCGTAGCTATCTTCAAACGGTCCGCTACTGACTAAAATCAGCTTTTTGACTAAGCTTGGATAGCGCGCTGTCAGCATATAGCTAAGCCAAGCCCCCCAAGACCACCCAATGAGATACACAGGTGATGTTGCGTGTTCTTCGATGACATGTTTCAACTCCTCAACTTGACCATCAATGGAGTTTTTTGTTTGGATGGGCTCTAACACGCCAGAGTATGCTGATAGCTCTTCAGCCACTGGCTTCATCTCACCGGGAGCGCCTGGACCACCGTGTACGACGACTACAGTATATGGTGGCTGCCCGTACATTCTAACGTTGGTATTCATGATTTCTAGTTTACTACTTTTTAGAACTTCAGCCCTTGCTCCAACAAGATTATTTCTTGTCACCTCCGAGGTGACAAGAGGATTTCTATATTCTTATATTCCGACTACCGGCCAGCGGTCGACTCCAGTATTCACTCTTTCCCAATAAAAAGAGGCCACAAGGGCCTCCATTTATTTGTGAGCGGGTAAAGGGAATCGAACCCTCTTCTCAACCTTGGGAAGGTCGCATTCTACCGGTGAACTATACCCGCTTGATTGGTTATGTTAATTTCCGATGATTTGTGTCGTCATCCCCGACCTGATCGGAGATCTAGATCATGAGTCCCCGCATCCACGAGGACGACAAGAGTATTTGTCAGATTCCCTTCGCTTTGGAGGGTCGCCGACGAGGCGACTGCGCCCGCAATGATAGCGTCTATAGTATCACAAATTTCTAGAAGGTGAAGGGGGTACGGGGTTGGAATCAACACTTGGAATACGAAACATGAACCCTGGGTAGATGAGATCAGGATTTTTGATTGGGTTTTCCTTGTGGATTGCTGGCCAGAGATATGGGTTGCCGTATTCACGTTCTGCGATAGACCAGAGTGTATCGCCTGGCTGGACTGTGACTTGCGCATGCTTCGGTGTGATTCTCTCTGTGGCTGCTGAACTGGTTTGCCCTGCCTCAATCGTGGGTTTCGTCGGGATAGTGAGGACCATATTTGGAAAAAGAAGATCAGGATTAGAAAGTCCATTTACCTTCTGCAGGGTCGGCCAGTCGTAGCCTGATCCATAATATTTCATTGAGAGATCCCAGAGCGTATCGCCAGTGACGACTGTGTGAGGTTTGCTGGTCACTTCTTCCTTTTTTGCTTGGCTTGACTCAAGGGATGCATCACCGGTTTTTCGAGGTGTCGAGAAGCTGACGATGACAACGATGAGCGCTGCGATTGCGGCTAATCCGATAAGGAGAGAAACAAGTGCATCAGGAGAAAGCGTAGAAGGGTTGGTTGATTCGATGGGAGTCCGTTTTGACATACATCTCTACCTTGGCCAGGCAGACACGGATACACATATGTGCGGTCGCGACCGGATTTGAACCGGCGATCTCTTCCTTGACAGGGAAGCGTGTTAGGCCAGGCTACACCACGCGACCATCTACATTGACCTGACAAGCTATCTTATCATAGGCCTTTTGCCTGGGTCAATCGGATTTGATAGGATGTTTGTATATGGCAAACATGCTGACCAACCAAGAATTTGCGACCACCTTCAGACAGATCGCTGCTGTCTACCAGATCTTGGGCGAAAATAGGTTCAAAATCATTGCGTACGAACGAGCAGCAGATGCGATCGAACAGGAGCCTCGTAGGGTGATTGACCTAATTCATGATGGAAAGATGGACGATATCCCAGGTATAGGGTCCACGATCAAAGGTCATATCTTGGAGTTTGCCCAAACAGGCAGAGTTTCACATTTTGATACGGTGTTCTCAAAAGTCCCGGGGGCTATTTTTCCGCTCCTTTCCGTGCCAGGCATTGGTCCAAAAAAAGCTATGGCCATCGTCGATCATCTGAAGCTGACTGATAGAACGACTGCCTGTGTAGATGTGCTAGAGGCAGCAAAGGCGCACAAACTGCAAGGTCTCCCCGGGTTTGGACCTCAATCTGAGTCGCTCATCATTGAAAATATCGAGCGAACGCTGCAATTTGGAGCAAAGCAAAAAAGAATTCTCCTGTCTAGTGCTGACGAGATAGCCCAGACCCTTTCAGAATATCTAAAAAAAGATCCCGCTGTGAAGAGAATTGACACACTCGGAAGCCTCAGACGTCGAAGTCCTACGATCGGCGATATCGATCTGGCCGTGGTGACGGGTGAGCCAGAAACGGTGATTGAGCGGTTTGTCAGCTACCCTCATGAAACCATCATCGAGCGGGGACCGACTGGGGCATCGATACTTCTTACCAATGGCGTCCATGTGGATTTGCGGATTGCAGATGCACCATCGTATGGCGCCATGCTTCAGTACTTCACCGGATCAAAAAACCATAACGTGCGACTTCGGACACGAGCGGGTACCTCTGGATTATCCTTGTCCGAATATGGGATCAAAGTCGATAGTGATGATAAAAAAAGCCTATTTGACGGTCTAGGTACATGGAATGAAACACGAAAGTTGTTCGAATTTAAAGATGAACAATCATTTTACTCATCTATAGGAGTTGAGTACATTTCACCTGAACTGCGTGAGGACCGTGGTGAGATCGAAGCGGCACGAACGCACACTCTACCACATGAGGTGACGATGTCTGATATCCAAGGAGATCTCCACATCCACACGTCTTATGACCTTTCTTCGTCACATGATTTGGGTGCGGACCCGATTGCGACTATTTTCGACACTGCATCCGAGTTGGGGTACGAGTATGTCGGAATATCTGATCATAATCCGAGTGTCAGCACACACACAGACGAAGAAGTGACTGAGATTATGAAAAAACGCTATGAGTGGTATACAGACGAACATACGAAATGGAAAACTAAAACAGGCAAAAATATAGGACTGTTTGTTATGCTTGAGATAGACATCACTCCCGAAGGAGCATTGAGTCTTCCAGATGCGGCATTTGAATACATCGACGCAGCGGTCGCATCCGTGCACTCATCGTTTACCATGGATCGTGACGCGATGACCGATCGAATCATACATGCAATCACTAGTCATCCGAAAGTTCGAATCCTTGGGCATCCGACAGGACGTCTACTTCTCAAACGCGAAGGATATCAACTTGATTGGGACCGTTTAGTTGGGGCATGTTTGGATCAGGATATTGCACTCGAAATAAATGCAAGTCCCAGTAGGCTTGATCTTGGTGATGAGATCGTGAGTAAAATTCGTGCATCAGGAGTGAAATTTGTCGTCAATACCGATAGTCATCGAGCTCTTGATATGTGGCAAATGCCCTACGGATTATCCGTCTGCCGACGAGGGTGGCTTGAGTCAGCACAAATCATGAATACCTACTCATATTCTGCTATACTAAAGTGGCTTACGAAGCCTTAATGTATTAAACATACGATGCTCCATATGCTGTGGAGTATACGAATATAAGAAATTGCGTTTGCGCCATACCTTTTTTGGTATAGAAGCGACGCGATATACAGGAGGAAATGTATATGATGTGGATACCCCTTGGAATTCTCGGAGTCTTAATTTTGTTCGCATGGTCTCTTTATAACGGTCTCGTGACCATGAAGACGCAGATTGAAGAGGCATGGAGCCAAATCGATGTCCAACTCAAGCGCCGTGCTGATCTCATCCCGAACCTCGTCGAGTCAGTCAAAGGGTATGCAAAAC
>CAZQGM010000089.1:0-5514 GCA_964592885.1 uncultured Gammaproteobacteria bacterium | reverse complement strand
GGTTCAGAACGTCGTGAGACAGTAGACCGTGATGGAATAGACGCCATCACAAAGAGCTGTCCGTTTTCCGATGTTTACTAGTGAACCACATCGAGATTTTAAGAAATTAGCTGTTATAAATACTTGAAAACTCATGCATCATATACATACTGATTGCGTGGTAAAATCTGACTAAATGCTGGAAACTCCGGTGTATTGTGTAGTACTGATAGAGAGGGCTAAACGCCTCTTTATGAGTAAAAATCTATCACATGCGGACAATCAGCAGGGAAGGTCCCGCTTTTGCGGGAAACCCTCAGAGACTATATGTCAGACCACAGCCGTTCTTGAACGGCTGGGAAGATATAGTCCGAACTGCATGGCGACATGCAGATTGCAGCAGAAATGACTGCAATCCTATGTAAAAATAGGATAACAATATTGTCGGTCTCTATCCTGTGTGAGCGTTCGATTCCTGAGGGGAGTTTTCTCTAGTACGAGAGGACCGAGAAGAACAGATCCCTGGTGTGCCAGTTGTCTCCCAGAGAGGAGGCAGCGCTGGGTAGCTATATCTGGTTGGGATAAGTGCTGAAAGCATCTCAAGTACCAAGCCCACCCCAAGATGAGGAATCGTTGAGGTCTCCAGTAGATTACTGGATTGATAGGCAGGAGGTGTACGTGCCGTGAGGCATTTAGCTTACCTGTACTAATCGACCGAAGTTGTGGGGAACAAAGGAACCGTTGGTAGTGTATACCTAACGATACTTTGTTTTTTCCCAAAAACGAAGATATGAAGTGGAAAAACGGTTTGCCGTGACACGGATTATCCCTTAGAATGCACCTACTAGTTCTTACTTATTATTTGTTTTTTATCAAATTTACAAAAGGAAATAAACCGCTCCGGTGATTTCCAGCTGTTCATGCGACGTGGCACCACCCGATCCCATACCGAACTCGGCAGTGAAACGCGTTAGCGGAGACAATACTTAGCTCGCAAGGGCTCGGGAAGATATCTCGCAGCTGGGATTCATTTGAGCGGTTTTTTTGTGGCCTTTAGGTCGCTTTAGGTAGGAAACTGATCTCGCATGCGGGATGCGACATCAAAGGCCGTAATCGCACATTGCCATGAAGTACTTTGCGAACGAGCCTTTAGCTTGTCCATACCTGCTACTTGGAATGAACGCCTATTTCAGGTATACTACCATCTACCTATAAAGAAAGGCAGGTAACCACAATACATGGCACCAAAAAAGAAAAACGTTAAACCCGTAGCAGCCGCTACATCTTCGCACACAAAACCAGCACACGCTGAAGCACCGGTCAAAAAAGCGTTTGACCCAGAGCATCCTCCGACAACGATGGAGGAACTTCTTGAGGCAAACGGATACCAACTCAAAGGCATCAAAAAAGGCGATGTCGTCGACGGTGTCATCACACGTGTCTCTCCAAAAGAAATTACTGTCGATATTGGCAGTAAAACTGAAGGCGTCGTCATTGATCGGGAAGTCGATCAATACAAAGAGACCCTCATGATGCTCAAAGCCGGCGATAAAGTCACGGTCCATGTGATCGTTGCTGAAAACGACCGCGGACAATCCGTGCTGTCACTTCGCAAGCATATTTTCGAAAAACGCTGGACAGAGCTCACAGATGCACAAAAAGCAGGGAGCACACTCGAGGTTATTGCCAAGGATCAGATCCGCGGTGGACTTTTGGTCGACTACGGTGGAGTACGCGGATATATCCCACAGTCCCAGCTTGATGGCGGGATGATGAAACAGATTGATCGTCTCACTAATCGAAAATTGATTGTGAAGGTGATGGAAGTTGATCAGCCAACAAATCGGCTTATTTTCTCCCAGCGCGCAGTCTCTGAAGAAGCAAATTTGGCCAAACAAAAAGCGCTTCTTGAAGCAGTTGCCATTGGTGATACGGTTGATGCAAAAGTCACCGGTGTCGTGCCATTTGGTGCATTTGCCAAATTCAGTGTCACAAAAGACGAGACGACTCATGATATCGAAGGACTTATCCATATTTCCGAAATCGCATGGGAAAAAGTGGAAGATCCCAATCAATACATGAAAGTTGGGGATCAGATCAAGGTGAAAATCATCGGTATCGATGCTAACACTGGTAAACTGACGCTCTCAATCAAGCAACTCCTTCCAGATCCGTGGAATGATGTACTTAACATGTTTGAAAAAGACACCCAAGTCAAAGGTACGGTTTCCCGTGTCACGCCATACGGCGTATTTGTCACCCTGTCACCAGGTGTTGACGGACTTGTGCATATCTCAAAACTGACACCAGGTGAAGAACCAAAGTCAGGTGATGAAGTGACGTGTATGATTGAGGATATCCAGCCTGAAAAGCGCAAAATTTCTCTCTCTATGTCACTGACTGAGAAACCAATCGGATACCGATAATATCCGTTTCTTATTTCGTTATTACGATCAGCCCCGGAAACGGGGCTGATTTGGTATTGTATAGACGTCTATTTGTGAGAGAATGCTTCGTATGGATGTAGAGATGCAGAATTTTTTGCCATCAGAAATACTTTCTATCAAACAACCCGACTATTTTTTAGCATGCCAATCCTTCGGTAAAATGACAAAAGAACAGACACATAGAGTGCTCGATAGGGTATGGCAGAGCGATACCGATGCCAAAGAATCCACTCTGACATTTACGACACTTCATGCGTATATGCGTTCGCTAGTACACGATCCAGCCTTTGTCATTGATGGTGTCAATAGGCTTGAACGGTATTTTGAGTGTTTTGACGGATTTGCATCTGGCGCTGAGCTCACCAGTGAGCAGTGTGCGTGTCTACAAAGCGAATTTAGTGTCGGTTGCCAGACGATGTTTATCCAAGACAAACAAACGGAGCGTATAGGATTTTTACACATGGAAGAAAACTCACGTGACCCGATGCTCTATCAATTTTGTTTGCATCCATCTTCCGTAGGAGCATCTGAACCACTGACATCTTTATATGATTATCGGATGGTTAGGATGGATATAGGAAAAAATGCATATACATTTTTTGGGTATCCAGGCCTTTGTTTTGGCGGACCGTCGATGGGAGTTATTGAGTCAACACATACGTTTGTATCGGTAGATTACCTCAATACAATCACTCCTTCTGGACAAAAGGGGGTATGGATCAATGCACTTGTTTCGATGCTATACGAAATTGGCGATGTAGAGTCTATGATTGGATTTATAAAACAGCTCTCGAAACGTCACATTCCACTTTTTTGTGGGTATGCAATTCATATCGCTACCGGAGGAGATCATCCACGTCTATATACACTTGAATGTGGAGATAAAACATATGACGTGCGTCTGCCAAGCGTATGTGATGATCGGTTGATTATTGCACATGGAAATGTGCCAGAAAATTCGACACTATATAAGCAAGACGAAATGAATTTAGAGGTGTTTCCGACTGATTCGCTTGATACGATTCAGCAATCGATTGAGTTTCATCGGCGGATGGAACGACTGCAGACTCGAGCGAAAACGCTATCTTTATCAGGAATGCAAACACCAGACAGTACCATCCAGACGTTTTTAACTGAGTGCGCAGAACCATACGGGGATATAGAGACAAATGTGCATGGAAAAGAATATGCAGGATATGTAACACCAATTTTAGCCGGGTTTTCCGTTGGATCGATTGATTCCACAGCATCAAAAATCGCGTTTCATAAACTTCATCCAGATCCAATTCCCGAGCGCCCATATCGATTCTGGTATGATGAACATGATCATCGTATACAAGATGTCGGGATTGATCTTCTGACTAGTGCCCGGCAGTACAGTGCACGCCATCCAGTATCATCATGAATATAACGATTCTCTATACACTTCCAACGATCACAAAAGATGCGAGTTTTTCACCTGCAGAGGTGGATACAGAACTTTCTGCGCGACTGGTGGCAGACGCACTTACCCAAGTAGGGATGAAAACGACGCTTCATCCAATCACAATCGAAACGATCCCGACGATCATGGATATCAGGGCGGATTGTATCTTTAATCTCGTCGAGTGGACCGGAGAAGATATCCCATATGTAGCACAAGCGTTTCTTTTTCTCGATCGGCTGGGGATTCCCTATACTGGGGCCTCATTTGAAAACTATTACATCACTGTCGATAAGCTACCGATGAAACAAAGCTTCCGGTATTTATCTATCCCAACACCGGCGTGGAGCTATCTGACGGATCCTGATGGACCGATTGATCCATCACTGCGGTTTCCCCTTATCGTCAAAATAGCGACCGAGCATAGCGGAATTGGCCTCACAGATCGATCCGTTGTGTATACAAAAGCAGCCCTTCAAAAACAAGTTCGATCCCTTTTTAAGACATTTCGCCAGCCAATACTAGTAGAAGAGTACATCGAAGGAATCGAATATCAGGTAACGGCGCTTGTGGATAATGGCGTACTTCGGATACTTCCTACGGCAACCTATACGTTTGATGTGACCAAACCGATTCAATTTTTGACATTTACCAGTCGTTGGGAAGCGACGAATGATACAAAAACACAGTTTTCAGCCTCAATACTCCCGATTGATCCGGTTGTTGAGAAAAAAATGATAGACGTATGCACAGACGTCTTTACTGGTATGCGATTTTTTGACTATGCGCGGTTTGATATCCGGGTTCGAGATGGACAGCCATATATACTGGAAGCAAATTCCAATCCAGGTCTCGACGATGCTCCTGATAACGGACTTGCTCTTGCGTTTCATGCGGCTGGATTTTCATTCGGACAATTTCTTGAGACCATTATTCATTCATCTCTGAAACGATTTTCGGTCAAATAAGACTACTATAGATTTGATATCATACGCCCATGCTTCTTCTTGATACATCATACTGGGAAATGCGAACGACCGAAAAAAAAGGACGAGGTCTTTTTGCATTGAACGATATTCCAGCCGGAACGGTGATTGGGGATTATCTCGGAAACGTGATGCGTCCAAAAGACGATGATGACTTGATCGAGGGATTATATGGGCTTACAGCACATGAGACGTATACATTTTACCCAGATATCCCGTCTACAGGGCTTCACTGTATCAATCATTCCTGTATGGCTAACTGTGCGATGTATCCAGATCGCGGGCACATGCTATATATCTGTCTCCGACGTATTTTAAAAGGTGAAGAATTAACAGTCTCATATATGGTGGAACCGGATTTGGACTCAGTTGGACCTACGTATCCATGCTACTGCAATACACCACTCTGTCATGGATCTATGATTATTTCTTGGGAGCAATCACACGCATTTTGGGATGTATTTGTGAAGCAAAAAATGGGGAATTACTATAACCATCTCGATGTGCAGTATGGACAGCAGCTTCCAAAACTTCCATCCTACCCTACAGCTGTTGAAGATGAACTGGTATATGATATGTTTGGTGCACTCGGGTATGATGCATTTGAATATAGTGAGAAACTATTTCCATCACAATCAGAAATTTGGGCACTACTCAGGGTTACCGGACGGTGTATATA
>CAZQGM010000088.1:0-5553 GCA_964592885.1 uncultured Gammaproteobacteria bacterium | reverse complement strand
AAGGGCGCCTGGCTTCGGTGGATTTTTGGGGAGCGGATCGCAGAGCTCATACTCGGGCAGTGGGGGATGATACCATTTGGGGCGGGACTTGCGGCGCTTCGATTTTTCTCAAAAGATGTGGTTCTCTGGTCCTTTATCGCAAGTACGCTTCTCTATGTCACCATATTTGCAGGTGGCAATGTCCAACATGACTATTACCAAATTTTCCTCATTCCGACAATTGCTATGATCGCTGGCCGGGGAAGTAGCTGGCTTATTGGACCCGAGCGAGGGGTTCGTTCGTGGGCGGGTCTTTTTACCGTATGTGTATCGACAACGATCGCCCTTACACTTTCATGGTATACGATCAGAACATATTATTGGGTCAATCATCCCGAACTTATCGCTGCAGGTACAGCCACAAAACAGCTGGTGCCTAAAGATGCCAAAGTCATCGCTCCCTATAGTGGCGACACAACATTTCTCTATCAGACAGGGCATCAAGGGTGGCCGATTGGGTTTGAAATTGATGACAAAATTAAGAAAGGTGCTACGACATACGTCAGCGTTGCGTCGCAACTAAATGACGGCGAGCTTGTCGATCTAAGCAAACGCTACACGGTGCTGAAACGGACGAATGAATACATCATCATCGATCTGACAAAACCAATTACGGGCATTCTGGACAAATAGCGCGTAGGCATTCTGGACAAAGAGCGTGGTGACACATTGAGATCGTTTTGCTTTTATGATTTGTCTGCTATCATTTGTTATTTGTCCACTGTCCATATCTATATGAAGGTTCTTTATATATCAGCCGTCTACCCGTGGCCACTGACATCCGGCGGTCAGGTGCGGATGTACAATCTTCTTAAACGATTATCCACTCACCACGAGATAACGCTTCTACCGTTTATTCGAGATTCAAGCGAAGTTGCCTACGACACACATTTACCTTTTTTGAAAAAGGTCATTCCGGTTATGCGCGGAAAAGCATTTCAACCCAAATACCTAATCCCAGGTATATTGGGCGCATCTTCGATGCTTAGTACGACATATGACAATGCAAAGATGCGTCAATTAATCGAAAGCGAGTTAGCAAATGGGGAGTATGATCTTGTCCATATCGAGCCATTTTATGTCATCCCAAGCCTCCCAAAAACGATGGCGGTGCCACTCGTCGTGGGAGAGCATAACATTGAGTACGATGTATACCAGCAATTTGCGGTTCGTCAGCCACCATATCTGCGTCCGCTCCTCATTCGTGATAGTACGAGAATCCGAAAAGAAGAAGAATCTGCTTGGCGTCGGGCTGATCATGTGATCGCTGTTTCAGATGATGATGCCCAGATCATCTCATCGGTTGCTGGTGTGGGTCGTGTGACAACAGTGACAAATGGTGTGGATACCGATTTTTTCAAATATCGAGGTCGGACAGTCCCATCACATACACTGCAAGCGCTATTTGTGGGAAATTTCTCTTGGATGCCCAATGTAGATGCTGTCAAAACTCTGCTAGCCGATGTGTGGCCAGATATCCATGAACACCATCATAAAGCGACACTCACGATCATCGGTAAAAACCTACCTAAGCAGATCGAAAAGTCGCTACCGCCATCAGTTACATACAAATCCGATGTGCCTGATATCCGTACAGCATTTGACGCCTCTGATGTGCTTTTGGCACCTATGGGCGTGTCCGGTGGATCCAAGTACAAAATACTTGAGGCGCTTGCAGTCGGCGTGCCAGTGATCACGACGAAAGAAGGCGTGCTAGGTCTTTCAATCAAACCCGGTGTCCACGCGATGGTAGCTCGGGATAGCCACGACATGAATGATGTCGTCCATCGTCTGATCGCTCACCCAGATGAGACACGCGCTATGACGGCCGCTGGTCGGCACATGGTAGAATCATCGTATGACTGGGCACCACTCAGTAGTATCCAGAATACGGTATGGAATGCATGCATATGAAAAAAAATAGTGTACCCACAAAAACAACAAAGCCACAGGACAAACTCCCTGATCTATCCGTCGTACTTCTGAACTACAACACACGTGATCTGACGATGAAGGCAATCGAAACTGTGTATGCTTCTGACCGTGGTACGTACTCTCTCGAAGTGATTTTATGTGACAATGCCTCTACTGATGACATAGAACCCGATGTCAAAAAACGATTTCCAGAGGTGATATTTATCCAAAATGGTGGCAACGTTGGATTTGCTGGTGGCAATAATCCAGGGATAGAAAAAAGCCGTGGCAGATATGTGTTACTTCTCAATACTGATACGGAAGTGGCACCGACCACGCTAGCCACAATGCTTCGGTACATGGATGATCACCCGGATGTCGGTGCATCGACATGCAAGCTTCTCCTGATGGATGGAACAATTGATCCTGCATGTCATCGTGGATTTCCGACACCATGGGCAGCGTTTTCATACTATATAGGCTTGGAAAAACTGCTGCCCACTATTCCACTGTTTGGTGGATATCATCTGACGCACCTGGACCGCACAACCATCCACGAAGTGGATATGATTAGCGGTGCATTTTTCCTCATACGCCGAAGCGTCCTGACACAGATAGGACTACTTGATACTGATTATCTTATGTATGGGGAAGACATGGATTGGTGTATGCGTATTCGGCGTGCTGGATGGAAGATTATCTATAATCCCACAGTCACGATCCTGCACAAAAAAAAGCAGAGTGGGCGGGCCAATGCAGATCGGGCGAGGCGAATCAGGACAGAAGGAATGTTTTTTACGTATAACAAGCTTTTTTACAAAAAAAACTACGATGCCTCGTATCCCAAAATCGTGATGTGGCTCGTGTATACGCTATTTGATGTACGAATACTTTTTTTACGAACATTTGGATTTTAGTGCGTAGTTAGTAGGTAGTAGATAGGGAAAACGTGTGTGAATCGTATGTTTTTAAACCCCCTGACTACTCGCTACTAACTTCTAGCTATTTTTTTACATGCGCATAGGTATCGACGCTAGACTCATCTCAGAAACAGGAATCGGACGATATATCCGCAACATCCTTGCGGAATTGTCCAAGCTCAATCGTGATCATGAATATGTCATCTATGTGTCGGGAAGCCAAAAAGCTCACCTTGTGCCACATGATAGCCGGTTTACCACGCGAAATTTTAGGAGTCACTGGCACACAGTCGAAGAGCAATGTGTCGGACCGTACGTATTTGGGAAAGATCATTTAGACCTTATCCATATCCCATATGTCACAATTCCGATCCTGTATACCGGGAAAATGGTTGTGACCATCCATGATTTGACGCTTCTCCAGGAAAAGACCGGAAAAGCCTCAACATTACCCGCGCCTCTTTATAAACTCAAGCACCAGGCACTTCGAACTGTACTTTCAGTCGGACTTCGAAATACATCAGGTGTCATTTGTGTGTCACACGCCACCGAAGATGCCGTGACTCGTCAGTACCCATTTTTACAAGGACGCACGACGGTCATATACGAAGGTGTTGACGAAACACTTCAGTCAACAGTGCAGCTACATGATGATGCTCCTCGTATTACGGGTCCATATTTTCTCTGTGTCGGCAATGCGTATCCTCACAAAAATCTCGATATGCTCATAACGGCATTCTCAGCATGGAAAAGCCAGAACCCATCACGAAAAGACACACTTGTTTTTGTAGGTCCGGATGACTACTTCTATCGACTGCTCCAAAAAAAATACATAGACCTTCTTGAAGCTCATCAAATCACCATCATCCACAATGTCACTGATCCTATGCTTGCATCGTTGTATCATCACGCGCGGTGTCTCGTATTTCCATCCATTAGCGAAGGATTTGGGTTACCAGCTCTTGAAGCAGTTGCAGCAGGTATCCCACTTTTTGTGTCTGATATTCCAGTATTTCGTGAGATCGTGGGTGATGTGGCGACTCTGTTGCCCCCCAATGATCCCCACGCATGGACGCATGCATTTTCGCAATCCGAATTTTTTAGGGTCATACCTGATGCCAAGCGCCGCACGCTACTTGGGCGATTTTCGTGGGCGCGGGCAGCATCGAGCACCGCTGATTTTTATGAACATTGCGCTTAGCTACGACCGCATAAACAAAATGGGGGGTGCCGAACGGGTGCTCATGGCTTTTCATAGGCTTTGGCCGACTGCCCCGATCATGACGCCAATTTACGATGCTACGTATCATGGATGGCCAGATAGTTTTCGCATCATATCTCCACCACTTGGGTCTACGCGTTTCGTGAGTCGTCATCATGAGTGGTTTGCGTGGGCGACACCGTGGCTGACTGAACAGCTGTCATTTGATGGATACGATACCGTCCTCAGTATGTCCTCGGGGGACACAAAGGGGATCATAACAAAACCAGAAACATGCCATATAAATTACTGCCTGACGCCGACGCGCTATTTATGGAGTAGTCATGATGCGTATGCTGATGATCCAGGGATCGGTATCGCATCTTTTCTGGTTCGACCACTATTTCGGTTTCTGTTACCTTTTTTACGTCGATGGGATATGGTCGCTTCATCTCGTCCGGACGTGATGATCGCGATCTCAAAGCGGGTCCAATCGAGAATCATGCAGTTTTACCATCGTACAAGTACAGTGATCTATCCACCGGTCGATACGGATACATTTGTCCCAAGCGCCGTCCCTATTGATGATGGGTATTTCCTTTCTGTCGGACGACTCGTCTCGTACAAGCGGTTTGATCTCGTCATAGCTGCAGCAAAGGCAGTTGGGAGACCGCTCATCATCATCGGTCGAGGGAGACAACTAGCAAAACTTCGGCGTTTGGTGAATAATGATTCAATTACGTTTGTGACCGAACATTTGACAGATGAAAAAATGCGCGCGTATTATCAGAGATGTCACGCGTTTGTATTTGCCGGAGACGAGGATTTTGGAATTGCGGCCGCTGAAGCAAATGCGTGCGGAAAACCAGTCATTTGCTACAGCGAGAGTGGGATTGGAGAGATAGTGCGTGATGGTGTAACTGGGCTTTTTTTCCGTGAGCAGACTGTCAGGTCACTAATAAACGCAATGCGCCAGTTTGAAACGATGGTGTTTTCGGCTAACGCATGTCGAAAAAATGCAGAGCGGTTTTCAGTAGCACGTTTTTTGGAGGAAATTCGTAAAACAGTCGAGCAATCGACACATGTATATAAGAAAGGAATATAAAAACGTATGAACGCAGTCATTTTTGCAGGTGGACACGGTACTCGACTTTGGCCATTATCCCGGAAAAAGTCCCCAAAACAGTTTGAAAAAATCGTCGGCAATCAGTCGACGTTACAACTTGCCGTGTCACGTCTGCAGCCAGATTTCGGGTGGGATGATGTGTTTATATCAACTGGTCAGATCTACACAGATATGGTGGGCACGCAGCTTCCTGATGTCCCAAAATCCCATATCATCGGCGAACCTGTCATGCGTGATGTTGGTCCTGCTGTGGGATTGTCGACTGCCATCCTTGCAAAAATCGCACCTGATGAACCTATGGTGATCCTCTGGAGTGATCACTTGGTAAAAAAAGATGCATTGTTTCGAAAAAT
>CAZQGM010000087.1:0-5567 GCA_964592885.1 uncultured Gammaproteobacteria bacterium | reverse complement strand
ATGCTATGGAAGTATCACCAAAAGGCATGGTGATTTCTATTCCTACGGTAGAAAAAACAGGTCTAACCGTCACGTATAAGGCACGTGTTGTAACCGAAGGAGAGTATGATGCACCACCGGCATCATTTTTCCTGATGTATGACCCGAGTATCAGCGCCCGTACAGCAACGACACATGTATCAATTGGTCGAGAGGGTGTGTCAGATAGCGTCAATCCAATTGGCAGTATCAAACGCAATCTAAGATCTATCTCATGGATGATGATCGGACTGGGAGCAAGTATCACACTTCTTGCAATAGTTGCCATCAGTCTAACCATCCGGCTTTTGCGGATGCAAAAAAAACATGCCCGATATGTCCAAAAAGATCCTCCTCCACGCACGTCATAAAATAGTTGGTGTGCT
The DNA here is from genome assembly GCA_964592885.1 of uncultured Gammaproteobacteria bacterium. Lineage (GTDB taxonomy): Bacteria > Patescibacteriota > Microgenomatia > UBA10105 > UBA927 > CAZERT01. The sequence continues at coordinate 5,163 of CAZQGM010000087.1, read as the reverse complement.
TGTTGCGTGTCTCCTCGGTATAGGTGTTGGTGTAGTAGCGTATATAGCACGTCAAAACGCCGATCCTCGATCCGTATCTGTAGCAAAAAAAGAGGTATCTTCCAAACCGAAAAATATCACCGGCTTAGTGCTTCCTCATCATACGGTCGCTTCGGGACTCGTTGATGAGTTTCTCAACGATATTTCAATTGCCACCACAGTCAAGCATGTCATCATCATAGGACCCAATCATTTGGAAGCGGGCGGTGCGGCATTTGTACTCTCTGACGCCTCATGGGATACGGGTGGCGGAAAAACGATCCCAACAAATGCGTCACTTATTTCTTCCGTAATCGACAGATACAAGTATGCAGCTATTGATACGTCAGTTGTTACCCATGATCATGCATCATACGGGATGATTCCGTATATCAACCGGCATCTAACAAATGTCGATGTGACAGCAATTCTCGTCAGTCGAAATGCGGACAAATCATTACTATTTTCATTTGCCGATAGACTATCGAAACTCATTTCCGAGGACGACACACTCGTGATTGCCTCCGTTGATTTTAGCCACAACGTATCGGAAGAAGTTGGTCGAGCACAGGATACAGATACGATATCGATGATGGAGAAAAGGAACTATGATGGGTTGTTGACGAAGCATGGGCAAGAAATCGATTCTCCGGGATCGCTTATTATTCTCGATCGGATCATGTCGAATTTTGATCGAAAATCGTTTGCCCTTTTTAAACGATCTTCATCTGCTATTATTGCGGGAGATCCCACAATACCAGAGATCGTGAGTTATGTTTTTGGATATTATGGAAATGAATAATTATAAGGGAGAGCACAAAAAACTACTTTTCTTTCCAGTTAAATACAGGTCGTATTCCTTCGTTAATAGGATACCCTCGTTGGAGCATAAGAGATAACTCTTCAGGTATTGCCGTTTCTGGGTAGAAAGTGGGATCAAATAGAATATTTCGGTAGTGTGCTACCGCATGCGCGATCCTATCGCTCTGTCCGATACTATCAATAGCGCCTCCAACCATGTCCACACCTTGGGTTATTCGTTTTTCGTCAAAATACCGCCAAAGGACCGTTTCAGATAATGCAGATAACGGATGATGTGTTGCCTCAAGTTCCATGTACCCAAACATGTGTCTATAGTTTTCCATGATTTTTGTTAGTGGATAAACGATATTGCTTGCATATCGTCCGTTCCCTGCGGTATATGAATCGAGGAATGTTTGGATACCTTCTTGGGACTGGAGTAGCCATCCGCCATGAAACACATCGATACAATTATTGTATCTTTCAAAGATATCACGGATGGATAAAACAGTAGGAGATTCCGTTCCTAACTGTGGGTACTTTGCTGGTTCGTGTCTTTGAAGTATTGCACCGATGATCATATTTGCGATCATTTCTGATCGATACATGATGTTGTATCCAAGTGGAAGTTGTAATCGATCTTCGATTTGATGTGCCTGATACTTATATGAGGCCAGTCTCGCTTCAGGTGTTCTCCCAATAAATGTAATCTCTGCGGATGATCGTGGTGTGGAAGTTGATATAAGTGCCTCAAGTGTTGATAGTTTTTCTGGTTCGGTTACAAATAATCGTACCTGCTGTTTGCGTGCTTCACCGATGAGTAGTTTTCGAGTGTCCATATAGGACGTTGTTATAGGTATAGGTTCATACCAGATATGCTTGCTATTTCCAAATCGGTACATCATAGTCAGAAGATCACTATTTACAGATTGGTCACCGATATAGAACTTGGTTTCTCCGTGAGAGAACTGCTCAAGCATTTGAAGAAATATTGTCGCCCGAGTTGTATCGAGGTAGACATCTTTAGGGATAGTGAGAGGTTCGGAGCTTTCGTGTGTGTCATTTCGTATTTCTACGGAGAATTCACGGTCATTTTTGTCGGTATTGACGCGAATAACCGAATAATTTCCTTCATTTGCGGTCAAAAAATTAAATACATCGATTGAAAAATTCGGATATTTGATGGCTAAAAGGGTTGCATCTGGTAAGCTCGAAGTTGACATAATGAGTGCAAATATAGCAGATTTAGAGTGTATTGTCGCTTCAACTCACCTATCTGTACAATAAAATCATACACGTACATGATTTGGTATACTTTTTAGATATGAACTCGATAAAAATTCAGTCAGATCAGTTTGCCAAACGCTTAGGCGCATATTCTCATGGATACAGTGTGGATATCGGTGATGCGACGATGATTTTCACGACTGGTCAGATCGCTCTTGATGCAGAAGGAAATGTAGTGGCTCCGGGAGATGCAGGGAAACAGGCTGAGTTTATTTATAAATCCCTATCTTCGATTTTAAAGGAAGCCGGTGCGACGCTTGATGATGTGGTGAAGACGACCGTGTACCTGACAAATATGGATGATTTTTCGAAAGTTTCGCCAGTTAGAAATAGATACTTAGCGGTGTCAGAACCAGCATCAACCCTTGTGGAAGTAAGTAAACTTGTCAAAGATGGATGTGTGGTCGAGATAGAGGTGATCGCAGTTAAAAAAAAGGAAATGAATATATGAACCAGCGTCTTTTGACTGAATACGACGTGATTGAGTCAAAAAATAGAGGACGGGTACTTTCAAATGAGATACTCATCGACACGACGTGGGAAAAAGAGATTTTTGGAGTGACGCTTCAGATTGACTTGTCCGACGCTGTAAAAGATGTCGTCTGTCAGTATCAGTCTGACCTTGGATTCATGGAGCCCGGAAATCTACTACTACTTCCCAGAGACTACCAGCATATCAGTGTGAATCAGGTCGTCTATTGGGGTGGGGAATACCAGAATGGTACAGTCGCCGCATGGGATCACATAGCAGAACGGTTCATATCCGCATTTGGGAAAATCGATATGAATTACATGAAGTTTGAAATTATATTTTCTCGGTTGATCGCGACGACCGGTGGGATTATTTGGTGCGCTACGGATGCAAGTGATGAGCTTGAGTCTCTTCGTGAGGATCTTTTTGGGAAATTACCATTTCCAGATACTACGACCAGGCGAAATTCTATCATCCATACGACGGTCGCACGATTCAAAAAACCACTGTTTGATCCAAATAGTGTCATAGAATACTGTCACAATCATAACCAGTCAGTCACGATGTCCGTGTCATCGATTGTGTTACGTAAGGAACTTGTGTATCCATCGATTAAAACGGAAGAGATTGCACGAGTTACCCTTTTGTAAGGATGTGTTGTTGTGATGCATAGCTACGGAAGACCTGAAGGATATCCTTTGTGCCCGAGATACCTACATTTGGTACACAAATATGTCTATCCCGCCGGTGGTGGGATGTCTGTTTGACAAGCTGATCTAGGCCCCTTACTATGGACATGAGGCGTATTTATATGAATCATCATACACTGAATTTTCGTATCTATCTCCCATTCATTTTCGTAGTTCTTGGGATCTTTGTCATTGCCGCGATATACAACGCGTCTCGACAAGGAAGCTTCGACACTCGGTCTCGTGCATCTGATTTCCGTCAAAAGCGAAGTATTTTTGCTGATGTAACGCAGACGTCACCTGGATTTACTGCAATTGAGCGGTTATATGCGTTGGGGATTACCAAGGGTTGTTCGACCAGTCCTCTCAAATATTGTCCCGATAGAGTCGCGACACGCGCTGAGGCAGCTATACTTATCATGCGAGCCAAGCACGGCGCTACGTACGCGCCTCCAGCGCCAACTGGAATATTTGCAGATGTCCCAGTCACGAACTCAGCGGCCGGTTTTATTGAACAGATGTATCACCAAAAGGTCACAAGTGGTTGTGGTACCAATCCGCTTCGGTATTGTCCGGATACACAGATGACCCGTGAAGCGATCGCCGCATTTATCGTCCGGGCTAAACATGGGACAGGGTATACTCCTCCATCAGTCCGCGGGTATTTTGATGATGTACCGGCAAACAGCCCATTTGGTGGATATATAGAGCAGCTTATGGATGATGGAGTCACAAGTGGCTGTTCAAAAAATCCAGCGCTTTTTTGCCCGAAGGGGGTAGTCACTCGAGGAATGCTTGCGATACTCATATACCGAACATTTGCGTTTGCCAATACATTTTCTGATGTACCAAAGACGAACTGGGCCGCACCGGATATAGAGCGCATCTATCAGGCAGGGATCACCTCTGGCTGTGCACAAAATCCACTTCGGTTTTGTCCGGATAAAGTAGCCACACGAGGGGAAGTCGTTGCGCTTATCATGCGCGGTCGGTATGGAAAAGACTACATCCCACCTGTTGCCACAGGCATATTTGCAGATGTCCCAGTCTCTAGCTCATTTGCAGGATACATAGAAAAAGCATATGCAGACGGTTTGACCTCTGGCTGTGGTACAAGTCCTCTTCGGTTTTGCCCGGATCAAGAGGCGACACGCGGACAGGTTGCCATCATGTTGACCAGACAGCTCCATGGTCGCGATTTTACTCCACCTGCCTACGCAGGGACATTTAGTGATGTGCCATCCACGCATCCATTTGCAGGGATGATCGAACAATTTCAGTCTGATGCTATGACCGTCGGCTGTGGCACTAATCCGTGGCGTTTTTGCCCAGATCAGGGAGTTACGCGCGCACAAATGGCGATATTTCTCACACGAATGTTTGATATCCCATAAAGGTGTGTTCGTAGGTGAAATAGCATAGATCGATCTGACAAATGAACCCTTTTACGGGTAGATCGTGTGTGTGACATATGTCCTTCTGGACACTCACGGGGCAATTCGTATACAATAAAATCCTCACATTAGGAGCAGAAACTGCTTATCTGAGCAGTTTTTTTATGCCTGATCGTACTAAGTGACGTTAAATGTGTATACAATACTAGTATATATAAAGGAGCACTATGGCCGCACCAAATACCACCCTTACCCTGAAACGCGATGTATCGCTTGATAAAGTACGCAACATTGGTATTATCGCCCATATCGACGCAGGAAAAACGACAACCACAGAGCGTATTCTCTATTATACGGGCCGTTCATACAAAATCGGGGATATCGACGAGGGGACAACCGTCATGGACTGGATGGACCAAGAGCGTGAGCGTGGTATCACGATCGTCTCTGCGGCCACCACCACATTCTGGAATGGCTACCGCTTCAATATCATAGATACACC
>CAZQGM010000086.1:0-5604 GCA_964592885.1 uncultured Gammaproteobacteria bacterium | reverse complement strand
CCAGAGTCGTTTATGGCAGAAATAAAAAAACATCTTGAAAGCCGATGAAGACTATCTCTCCTCGCCTGAATACTTCAATTATTCTTGTTCGGCATGGTGAGTCATATGGAAATATACACGGTGATGTGACAGGGAGTGATCCGGAGCTTACAGATAATGGAAAGAAGCAAGCTAATGTACTAGCCGATCTTTTGTCTAGCTATCAGATTGACGCTATATATGCATCCGATCTTCACCGCGCGAGACAAACAGCCGCGATCATCGCAGATAAACTTCACATGCAGCATGTCACGGATACGCGGCTTCGGGAGCGATATTTTGGAACAGTCGAAGGGCTGACCCACGATGAGATCATTTCACAATATGGATCGTCATGGAACGATTTTTACTCATACCCTCATGAAGTACAAATGACGTGGAAACTAGTCCCCGACATGGAGTCGTACGATGAAGTGTTTGAGCGTTTTCATGCGTGGTTTGAACATATAGCATCTACACATACGGGCACGATCGTCGCAGTGTCGCACGCAAACGTCATTTTGACACTCCTGACACATTTGGGGTTTGCCCGGCTTTCGGAGCTTCCACGAGGATCGATTGAAAATACTGCATACATGAGACTTCAACTAATTGATGGGACGTGGACAATAGTTGAGACTGCGGGGATACATAAAAAAAGTATATAACTCAGTCCCCTAAATCGATCCAGAAAATATTTTAGCTACTCACAGTGTCAGACGTTATTCTAGTTTATCCCATGATATGCGAGTCAAAGCACGCTTGTCGGAGAATCTATAGCGTGGTCTTATTTTGGACACACAATATCTTTTGCCAGAATGAGCATCTGCAGAAGATGAGTTGATTATACGGTTACATAAATCCGAAGGTTCAAGCTCATTCCAACCCCGGGGGTTGGGAATAGGCCGAACCTCAGGATATTGCTACCAACACTGTTTGACAATTGAACCTGTCTAGTTAAGACGGTTAGGTACGTCTACTAAGGAAAATAAATACACAATAGCAATCAACTCATGTACGAGCAGATGTTTATGTATCTGAGGATGGAAGATTCTGTTATACAACCGGAGTGAGTCCGCGGCCGACGCGGTCACGCATGACTTTCGTTAGATACTTCTTCCGAAGCCGGAGATTTTCTGGTGTGATCTCAAGAAGCTCATCATCTTCTATAAAATCGAGACACTGCTCAAGCGTCATGGTCATGGGTGCATCTAAGTGAACTGCGATATCTGCGTTTGCTGAATGGATGTTGTTGAGTTTTTTTCCTTTACAGATATTCATCTCAATATCTTCCATACGCGCATTGAGTCCGACGATCATACCCTCATAGACTGCCGTCCCAGGAGCAACGAATGTGCGTCCTCGTTCCTGTGCAGGTTCAAGTGCGTACGCTGTCGCATTTCCAGATTCGAGAGCCAAAAGCACACCGTTGCGAAGTTTTGATATCGTTGGGCCAACAGGGAAGTATCCAAGTGTTCGTGTCGAAAAAACGCCATTTCCTCGTGTTTTCGTGAGGATATCTCCACGAAAACCTAGGAGATTTCGTGAGCTGACTTTATAGACCATACGTGCGATGCCTCGATCGTCTGTGCGTGTGTCTAAAAGTTCTGATTTTCTCTGTCCGAGTGCTTCTGTGATGACGCCGACGAGCTTCTGATCAATATCAATGGTAAGTTCTTCGTACGGTTCACATTTAACTCCATCGATTTCCTGGAAAATGACTTCTGGTTTTCCTACTTGAAGTTCATATCCTTCACGGCGGAGGGTTTCAAGTAGAACCGCTAAATGAAGTTCACCACGTCCCGCCACGATGAATCCTGATCCACCATCATTTTCATTGATGCGAAGCCCTAGATTGGTTTTTTTCTCGCGGATAAGCCGGGCACCAATTTGACGAGCTGTTACGAATTTTCCTTCTCGTCCAGCCATGGGTGATGTGTTGGCTGAGACGCTGATTTTAAGTGTTGGCTCCTCGACATGAATTTTTGGGTATCCGGTCGGGTCAGATGGATCGACGATTGTTTGTCCAATCGCGATATCTGGAAGTCCAGCGATAGCGATGATGTCACCTGGTTCTGACTGATCGATCGTATCTCGTTTTAACCCACGGCTGGTAAATACGTACTCGATTCGTCCAGTACCCATTTTCGTATTTTCTTCCATGATTGCGACTGACTGGCCAGTCTTAACGATACCTTGGGTCACTTTTCCAATTGCATACGTCCCTTTATAATCGTCAAAATCTAAATTGGAGACGAGCATCTTAAATGGCTTTTCTGCGTGAGTGACTGGTGGTGGGACGTTTTTGATGATAGAGGCAAAAAGTGCACTGCAATCACCTGGTTCGTTGAAATCAGATGGCATATGGTCCCATACTTTTCCGGCTCGTCCGACGCCATATAGCACAGTAAATGACAGATGATCTTCGTGAGTAGCAAGTCGCATGAAGAGTTCTTCAATTTCGCGAAGCACGACGTCGGGTCTAGCGTCTGCACGATCGATTTTATTGATCAGGACGACGATAGGGAGGTTTCGCTCAAGTGCTTTTGTGGTGACAAATTGTGTTTGAGGAAGTGGTCCTTCGGCAGCATCGACGATGAGAAGCGCGCCATCTGCCATATTGATGACCCGTTCGACTTCTCCGCCAAAATCAGCGTGCCCTGGGGTATCGATGATGTTGATCTTTGTCCCCTCAAACATAACGGACGTGGTTTTGGCAAGGATAGTAATACCCTTTTCCCGTTCCAGATCATTGCTATCCATGATGGTCGTTTTGGTCATTTCTGCTTCATTATCGCGGAAGGTGTGGGTCTGTTTGAGCATGGCATCAACCATTGTGGTTTTTCCATGATCGACGTGAGCGATAATAGCGACATTTCGGATATTCATATATATATGGCACGGGGAACGAGAAACAGCAAAGAAATGATGAGTTTCAAATATCGTTGTTCCAAGCGCAGTGTCAGCCCTAGAAAAAATGATTCTGTACGATATACATCCCCAAGAATTTTCTCAGCGATGCGTTGGTTGCCAACCAAAAAATCACCCACCAAAGGAATCCCCCTTTGGAAAGGCGAAGACTAAGGGGAGTATATCACAGTTTCCTTGAATTCCCAAGCGTTGGCCTCTATACTGAAGGGTATGCAAAAAAAGCGGAAATACCGCCACAAGAATCCAATCTCCATAAAACTTAAAAAACAAACTGTCATGGCAGTTGCTGCCGTATGGATGTGGCTTATTGCTGGGACGATCTTTCTTTCATTTTTTGGAGACAGTACACCACTTGCGAAGCTTCGTGATGAATTGTATGGACAGATCGGTTGGGTGTCATATACACTTCCTGTCTATTTTATTTTATTGAGCTTCTTATTTTTTAAAACAAAGTCAGTCTTTACCAAACCAAATATTCCACTGGGCGTGACGCTTATTCTCTTTGCTTTGATCCCACTTACACAGACTGGATCTGTTGGAGAAGGGATGATGCTGTGGGTGACGCATCAAGTGTCTGCAGAAGCAGCCTTCCTTCTTTTTCTCACGATACTCATCATTGGACTGATTGTGGAGTTTAATGCATCACTTGATACGTTCGTCGAATGGCTACTGATGACGATTGAACGGGTATGGGTAAAAATAACTGGTGGCGTCGCATCAGTGTCTGCCAAAAATGACTTAAAAAGCCTGAGACTCATGGATAATAAACAGCTAGTGATCAAAGGTCTCGATGATGTAAAGGGAAAAGATGGTATCGCCCCACTAGCACTTACCACAGCGGAAAAATCACCACAACCGACACCCGCGCCAAAGACACCGGAAGCTCAAGTGCCAAAAAACATCAAAGGATTGCCTCAGTCAGAAATAAAAATCAATTCACCAACATCCGAAGCTCAACCGACGCAGGTATGGGAATATCCGCCTATCTCTCTTTTGTCAGATGGTCCAAAGGAAAAAGCAGATCGGGGTGACATGCGCGGGAACGCAGATATCATCAGAGAGACTCTTGGGAGTTTTGGTATCCAGGCACAAGTCGTGGAAGTAAATCCTGGACCTGCAGTGACCCAATACGCACTTCGCATCGCCCTTGGTACCAAGCTGTCAAAGATCACTGGACTATCATCTGATCTTGCTCTTGCTCTTGCAGCTCCGACCGGAACAGTCCGTATCGAAGCACCTATCCCCGGGAAAAATCTCGTAGGGGTAGAAATCCCAAATCGAGGCCTTGAATTTGTCACGCTTAAGAAGATGCTCGAAGACCCGATCATGAAAAAAGCGAAAAGCAAGCTCACCGTAGCGCTTGGACTTGATGTGTCCGGTGCTGCACTCGTGACTGACATTGCGAAAATGCCTCACTGTCTCATCGCAGGTACGACCGGATCAGGAAAATCCGTACTGGTAAACGCATTTATCACATCACTCCTTTTTCGAACGACTCCACAGGAAGTACGTCTCATTTTGGTCGATCCCAAGCGCGTCGAGTTGACCGGATATAACGGTATCCCACACTTACTTACCCCAGTCATCGTAGAGCCAGATAAAATCATCTCAGCACTTCACTGGGCGGTATCAGAGATGGAGCATCGATATAAGCAATTTGCCGAAGTGGGAGTACGCAATATTGAGGGGTTTAACGAGCTTGCGGGTTTTCAATCCATGGCATATATCGTCATCATTATCGACGAGCTTGCTGATCTTATGTCGTATGCACCAGCTGATGTAGAAGATCGGATCCAACGATTAGCACAGATGGCTCGGGCAACCGGTATTCACTTGGTGCTCGCCACCCAGCGTCCAAGCGTCGACGTCATCACAGGCGTACTGAAAGCCAATATCCCGACACGCATCGCGTTTAACGTTTCATCCATGATCGACTCACGCGTTATCATCGATATGCCGGGCGCCGAAAAGTTACTTGGTCGGGGAGATATGCTGTTTATTCCACCAGACTCAAGTAAGCCTGCTCGTATCCAAGGTACATTCGTATCTGATAAAGAAGTAAATAACGTCGTAGCTTTTTTGAAAAGCAAAAATGTGCCGGTCAATTATACCGAGGAAGTCGTCAATACACCGGTAGCAGCGATGAAAAAAGGTGGCAGCGGAGGTGGTACAAATGGGGGAGATGGAAATGATGCACTTTTTGAAGATGCACTCCGTCTCATCTGCCAGCACGACAAAGCATCGGCCTCACTTCTCCAGCGTCGTCTCTCTGTCGGATATGCGCGCGCAGCCCGGATACTGGACCAATTAGAAGAAGCAGGTATCATCGGACCCGGAGAAGGTGCGAAGCCCCGCGATGTTCTAGTAAAAAATGCCGATGAATTTTTAGCAAGTCAGGGAGCGGCGGCAGAAGCAGAGTAATCCCAATAAAAGTGAGTAGTGGAGTATTTTGCTTCTTACAGGGAAATCACGATACATCGTATGAAAACAGCAGGATCCATCATTCGTGAGGAGCGCATACGGCGTGGAATATCACTTGAAAAAGCGGAGGGCGCAACACGGATTCGCAAAAAGTTCCTGACGGCTATAGAGCAAGATGACTATAGTGTTCTCCCATCACTTCTTTACGCAAAAAAGTTTATCAAAAACTACAGT
>CAZQGM010000085.1:0-5658 GCA_964592885.1 uncultured Gammaproteobacteria bacterium | reverse complement strand
TTTCGCTTTTGCTCTTGCTCTTCTTGTTCGTCACCGAGGACTACTTTGCGTACTTTTCCCATATGATTAGGCCTCCACTTTCACGCCCATCGAACGCGCAGTGCCTGCGACGGTTCTCATGGCTGCTTCTACGCTGGTTGTATTCATATCCGGCAGTTTGTCTGTCGCGATCTGCTTGATCATCTCTTTGGTGAGAGTTCCAGCTGATTCTTTACTGGCTTTTCCCGATGCTTTGGTGATGCCAAGTGTCGATTTGATCATTGCAGCAACTGGCGGAAGCTTGGTGATGAACGTAAACGTTCGATCCTCAAATACCGTGATGACGGCCGGGATGATCTGGCCTTTGAGCTTCATGGTGCGCTCGTTATACGCTTTTATAAATTCCATGATCGGAACACCGTGTTGTCCGAGTGCTGGACCGACGGGAGGAGCTGCTGTCGCTTCTCCAGCCTTCAGGTTGAGTTTAATGAGGGTTTTGACCTTTTTAGCGGCCATACACTTATATGGTAAGTTCCAAGTTCCAAATCCCAAGTTCCAAAAAGGATCAAGGTATTTAATTCATGAAACTGGTTTATACGAAGCGAAAAAAAGGGGAGTTCGAAGATGTGTGCGTTTTTCGCTGTCGTCCCCGATCTAGTCGGGGATCTATACGTTTTTGTAGATTCCCGTCTGCGCGGGAATGACAAATATAAATCTACGTATACGCTTTTTCTTCGAAATCGGTGTTTTCCGCGTTTCTCCCTCCAATTGACGAATCAAAAAGAGGTAAGGGGAGTATAGCAAAAATGTACAGAGAAAACTAGGGGAGTCATAATCCTATAGTTGATATTTTGAGCAAATAGTCCTATAACCCATATTTATACATATTTTATATGTATGATTTCATGCCAATATGAGCGTGACTATCGTCATATATCAGAGTATGCGTTCTTTAAAAACCAGGTAGTGTGACTTTTCCCTCCCTGAAATTTTTTTCAGAGAAAGCACGATCGTGTAGAGGATGAAGGGTTTCTCTATAGAATCGCGCTTTTTCAAAGAAGATTGTTAGGAGGAAAAAAAATGAAAGTTTCATGGATCGTTTTGGTTTTGTTGGTCGGCATATTAGTGCTGACCCTGACCGCTTGCGGTGGTGGTGATAGCGACACCAGCGATGCTGGTACGCCGAACATGTCGACGGTAACAAGGGAATCTTCGGCTGCGACGATAGAGCCAACACCCACAGTAGATGTTTGTTCCTTGGCAGCAGTTGGCTGCCCGGGATTCGAACCCCTCATTACACCCCACCCCTCAGAGGGTGAAGGATTTGGGGACTGACGCTCGAGAAAAGAGCTGGGTTCTCTACCAGCTCTTTTCGAAGTTCGCATAGAACTCGCTAATCTGAAATAGGTTGGTGCAATCACAGCTGCATCGCATTTCATTTATCACTATACGTTTCTCACTACCTGGCTTTCTCTTGGATAGAACACTCATGTGTCGTATCCAGAAGAAAGAAGAGCATCGGCACTTATTCTCGTAGCCTTCACATATAGTTTATGCCTCGTTTTCCTCAGCCCCCCTCATGGATTTGAGCCTACCTGTATCGTTTTTGATGTGCGGCCGCACCACGATTTGGATGTTTTTTCTTAACGTTCACCTCATAAACAGAAGAACCATGCGAAGTGGTGATATATACGTTCTTTAGTGTACAGATGCCCCTACGCGATGCGTTTTGCCTATGATAGAGGGCATTTTAATGCCCTCCGTGCCCATGGCTTTCTGGTTGCACTGTGGCATTGATCCCAAAGAAGAAAAGAAATCCGAGCATGAAGAGAAATAGGACGTTTGCCGTTGTATCAGTGACTGCTTCAGCGCCTTTTATCGCTTGTTCCTTCGCAGCTGATTGTGTGGCACCACCGTGACCGTGTTCTACAGACATGATATGGGTGAATTAGGCACATAACACATGAAACATGAAACGCGTGAGGAGGTGTATCCTTTCCATTCGGAATGCTGTTTCTTGTTTCCTGTGCATTGTGCACATACGAATGATTACAGTTTCGCGACTTGTAGGAAATCGAGCTCGACCGGTGTCTCGCGACCGAAGATGGACACGAGTACCTTCACTTTGCCTTTTTCCTCGTCGATATTGTCGATGGTGCCGAGGAAATCGGCAAATGGACCATCGGTGATCTTGACTGCTTCACCGACACTGAATTTGGTTTTATATTTCGGTGCCTCAAGCGACATAAATTTCATGATCGCTGCGACTTCAGATTCTGTAATTGGGGTCGGCTTATCACCGGCTCCTACGAATGCTGTCACGCCTTGTGTAGTACGGACTGCAAGCCAACTAGTGTCTTCAAGCACCATTTTGACGAGGATATATCCTGGGAATATCTTTTCTTTGACATCGGTCTTTTTGCCATGCTTCACCTGGACGGTGTTGCGGGTGGGGACGACGATCTCAAAGATTTTATCCTCAAGTTTCATCGTATCGATGCGCTGTTTGAGGTTGGTTGCGACTTTATTTTCGTGTCCTGAGTAGGTGTGTACAACATACCAGCGTGCGTTTGCTGGAGGTTCGATCTTTGGTTTCTCCGTCAGATCCGGCACCGGAACCATTGGTTCGGCTGTTACTGCTGCTGTTTTTGGATTTTTTGCGTCATCCATAGGGTTTATCGTCTAAAAAGGAGTGTCTGGATGTGTAAAAAGAGTGCATCCAACCCTCCAATATATACGCCGACGAAAAGCGAGAGCGCGATAACGACCACAGTAAGCTTGATGGTCTCATGGCGGGTTGGCCATGTGACTTTTTTGAGCTCACTCATCACTTCCGTGATGAAACGTGCTGGATTCAAGCTGGCAGGTGGCGTGGGAACGCGCGGTAGTTCCATATACTCAAAGACCCCTCCCGGGGTCAACACGTATAGTAGCGCATGATTGATTGATTGTAAAGGATCATATTGGAGTTCATATATCTCACTAAAATTGCTTTTGTGACGGTCTACTAGGTTTACTACAGTTGAGGATCGAATAGACAGCTTTGAAATTTGGTAGATTTGCCGCACAGTGAAGGCCAGAAAGTTGCATGCGAGCAGTTGCGGCACGTTCAGGTGTCCAGCCAGAACAGGACGTTTCCCGGTATGTAGCGGTTGAATATGTCGTGCCATCAGGGCAGGATCCGTTGCCACCCGTCCCTGTTCCCGATCCGGCACCCCAATAGTTACTTGAATCGTAGATAAGTTTAGCCACCGCGAATGTTGACGAGACAAAATCGCATCGGGTCAAGCGTTTGTCGTCTATAGGGATTCCTTTGTCTCGTGCCGCCTCTTTGATACCCGGTTTCATATAAATATACGAAAGAAACCCATATGGTCCTTGGCCGTTTCCATCAGCGTTTGCTACACATCCGGGCATCGGTTCGCCACATACCCAGTTTTTAGCATTTTCTTCCGTCCATTTCCAATCATAAAGGTGGAACGACCCCTCATGAATCATCATGGCATAAATAGCCGCGGCTGGAACGTTATTTGCGGCAGCAGCAGCCTGAATGGTCATATTGATAATGTCTGGTAGGCCATTTGAAATCCCACTACTTGATACGGCTGCAGCCCCATCGGCAAGCGTTACCGCATCGACAATTTTATCCGCACAACCCGGGCAGCCTCCCTTGCTTTTTGCTTTGATCGCTTCAAGGACTTTTGAGTCTGCAGGATCTTTACACGCAAGTGCTGGCGTTGGGGTTGTCTGTACTTCTTCTCGGGAACACGCCTTTGCAGGATCTGGATGATCGACATTAACTATGGTTTGCTGTTCTTTTGGAAGGATAAGGCAGTACATCCGATCCATCGCAGTATTGAGTCCACGTCCATCAAGCGTCGTGTTATCTAATTCTGTATCTATATCACCCACAGTTGTAGGCACATCTGGCTTGCCTCCATTTTTTGCCCCTGCGATAAGCGAGAGTGGTGTCATAGAACTTGTGAATCCACTATCTTCTGCTGCCCGTTTTTGTACATCAGCTGGATACCGTGGGTCTTTTCCCCATGTTCTACTTAATCGGTCTTTGATAAGTTTATCTCCCATATTTCCACGCATACTCGACTCTATCATTTGGTTGCCACCACTGCCTTTTTGAGAATCAAGTTTAGCCTCCCATTCGAGAAACATACGAGGTTGGAGTGTCTTGATCCAATCATGTAATTCATCTAGTGCCTCAGCTATCTGATTTGTATTGAGATCTAGGCTTTTTTGTGGCTCGAGATCATCATCTGCAGGATTGAATAATTTCGCTATTTTGAATCGAGAGTCTACTTCATATGCATCAACAGCTGCGGCGCCGGCGACGTTTCCTCCTCCGACTCCAGCATTTTCGGGTGAGAGAAGTGTACTCGTGTCGGAGTTCAATTTTTTCGCTGCAATCCCTCTGCCAAGTGTCGCGTTAAGCATAAACGCATTTCCTGCATATTTCCCGGCTCCTGGGATTTCTTTTGATTCTGTGAGATTTGTGAATTCTTGTGCACGTTGCACCTCTACACCCATGACCCGCAAAATCGAGGCATATTTGTAATTTTTTGTCTGGATCCACCCTTCTAGGGGGATGGATAATCGATCCTGCACATATGCCGGGAGCGCGAAAAGATTTGTCTTTTCCATACGGAGCGGCTTCGTCATGGTATCCAACTCACCCCAGAAAATTTCGGTCATTTGCTGGATGATTTTTCCAGTTCCGACGTGTTTAACGATGATAGAGCGCTCCGGCTCATCGTCTTTCGGTTCATTCCGCGCATCGCCAGTATCACCACTTTTCGAGTAATCTAGCCCTGGGAGTCTGATTACCTCTTCTTGGGCATAGACATTTGCATGAATGCTGTTGATGAGTAAAAAAGAAAATATGATGAAGATGATTGAGAAGTGGATCCGTCTCGTCATAGCTCCCCGTATGGTATCAAATTGACAATGTATTTTCATCCCCGATACAATCGAGGGTATTGTTTAGGAAATTACGAAATGCCAACAGTATGCATGTGAAAGGATAAGAGCGTATGTCAAAAAAAATTACAAAAGCAGTCATTCCAGCAGCGGGGTTTGGGACGAGATTTTTGCCGCAGACCAAAGCGATGCCAAAAGAGATGCTTCCGATCGTCGATAAGCCAGTTATCCAGTACGTGGTCGAAGAACTTGTGGCATCTGGTATCACCGATATCATCATCGTCACTGGATGGAATAAGCGGTCTATTGAGGATCACTTCGACTATCCCAATGAACTCATCCAAACCCTCAAGGACCAAGGAAAAGAGCGGCTGATTGATGAAGTACGGAAAACGGCCGAAATGGCCAACTTTATCTATGTTCGTCAAAAAGGCCCATACGGCAATGGCACTCCTGTCCTTTGTGCTCGCCATATCATCGGTGACGAACCGTTTGTCGCTATCTGGGGAGATGAATTTATCTATAGTGATCCACCTCGAGCAAAACGGTGTATCGATGTATATGAAAAATACGGTGATCCAGTCATATCCGCGATCCGTGTTCCAAAAAACGACGTTTCTCGGTATGGCATCGTAGAGGTCACGAAGGTCGAAAAAAATGTCGGTCAAATCAAGCAACTTATCGAAAAGCCATCAATCGAAGAAGCGCCGAGTAATCTCGCGGCCCACGGTTGCTATGTGCTCACAC
>CAZQGM010000084.1:0-5874 GCA_964592885.1 uncultured Gammaproteobacteria bacterium | reverse complement strand
GACAAGAATAAACTCACTGAAGCACGTGAACGACTAACCAATTCATTCATAGGCTTAACGGTCGTAGTAGCTGCATGGGCAATTCTTGCGCTTGCTGGAGTATTTTTTGGCATCTCATTTACCGATCCAGGTGCAATTCTCGATACGATACAGTTAAATTAATTATTTATATGGAAAAACTATTTGCAGAAGGTTTATGTAACCCAGCGCTCCCAGATGCACTCGGTGGGTGTAACGGTCAAGGCCAAGAACAGGGACCAATTGCAATTGGCAATCTCCTTTCTGGTATCGTGTCCATGGTCATGATCCTTGGTTTTTTCCTGACATTTGCTTTCCTTCTCACTGGTGCGATCGCATGGATCAGTTCAAATGGCGAAAAGGCGCAGCTTGAGGCCGCGCGTAATAAAATCACTCACGGTATCATAGGACTCGCGATCCTTGCTGCCACGTATGCGACATTTGCACTCGTCGGACAGTTTATCGGTGTGACAACTGGAGATGCACCTATCAATGTCAACCTTCCAACCCTTGAATAGGACTATGGAAAGTGACATGATTTGCATGGATAGAATTTTATAGGTATAATAGAGGCTATATAAACCCCAAGGAGGTTACCAGTATGTTTAAAGTTTTTGCAGCAGATATCGAAATTCCCCAGCCAAAAGGGGTAAATATCACAAATATTGGAAAGCTTATCAGTGCATCAGTTTCGGCTATCATGATGCTTGCAGCACTCCTTGCATTCGTGTATCTCATCCTAGGCGGCATTCAATGGATCACTTCAGGTGGCGACAAAGCTGGAATGGAGGCCGCACGAAACAAAATCACTCACGCCATCGTCGGACTTATCATCGTCGGCGCCGCATGGGCCATCATGACACTTGTCTCAAATTTCCTTGGTATCAACTTCACCAGCATGGAACTGCAAAAGCCGTTCTAATGCTTTCACCTATATTTAAATTAGAAACCCTCCAGAAATGGAGGGTTTTTGGTGATTACACCTATTTGCCGGTATCCTGAAATTCAGATATACTACGCAGTAGAAATATGCAGGTAGTATCAGTCATCAATCACCTATCCACGATCCTCCTCCCTCAGGCTTATGCAGCCGAAGATTGGGGGAAAACTTTGGGTGGACCGGATAAAGATGTGGCATCCATCTGGTCTATCATTCCGTTACTTCAAAACCTCATCACGGCAGCGTTGTCGTTTTCAGGAATCGTGCTTTTTTTGATGCTTGTCACCGGAGGGTTCACATTTCTTTTTGCAGGTGGAGATCCGAAAGCGGCACAAAAAGCCCAAGGAACCATCACAAGTGCGATCATTGGACTCGTCGTCATAGCGGCAGCGTATCTCATGTTGAGTGTCATTCAAAATTTTACTGGCGTAGACGTTACACACATAAAACTTGATCAAGTGAAGCTTGATTAATAAACAATCTGTTTTTTGCTTTCATCGCAAACATTTGCGATAATACACATCTAAGGAATATGCGCTTGTTTTCATCATTTACTGCTACTATTTTTTTCTTCTTGTTCGTCACGTTTTTTTCGACGACATCTGTTTTGGCGGCGGAAACAACATCTCAGCCTTGGATGGGAAGGGGGGCTGGGACTGAGCTTGATGCATGTGACCTTGCCGGACGCCTCTCTGGACGATGCTATGGATTTGACCTCTACGATACAAACCTCCTTGCATTTAACTGCAAAGTATTACCAGAATTCGGACCCGATAAATGCAGCAACGATCCAGCTAGATATGCGCAAATGCTCAAAACGAGCACATTTGCCTCTATAGGAAAAACTATCGCTGCAGTCTACGAGAATAAACCAACCTCTCTTGCTCTTTGGGGAAAAGACATGGGTCATCAGATTGGCTTTCTACCAAAGCCAGCACATGCCCAAGGCATAGGGTTTAGTGGTCTTCAGCCTCTCCTAGGTATATGGAAGGCTATGAGAAACATCGCGTACGGGCTTCTCGCATGTATCATGGTTATCATCGGTTTTATGATCATGTTCCGGAAAAAAATCGATCCAAAAACCGTCGTTACCGTGCAAAATGCACTTCCAAAAGTGGTCGTCGCACTTATCCTCGTCACATTTTCCTACGCCATCGCCGCACTCATGATCGACCTCATGTATCTCGTCATGCTTGTCGGACTAACTATCCTACAAAGTGCGTCGGGACTAACCACAACTGGGTACCTGACCAAAGTCGCAAACCAGACACTCACCGTCGGGGCTAACGCACTGGGTCAACCAGATGTAGATCTAAGCAAAGGCACATCTTTGGCCACATACTACATGAATAGTGGTTTTTGGGGCCTTTTTTCTAGAACGTTTGATCCTCTATGGCAAAACGGGTGGAGAAATTCACTGTTTAATCCCGAATCGTGGGCACGTACAGTAGAAGCGTTTCAGCAGGGAACCTTTGGTGAAAATACAGCTCGAGTTCTTGGCATCCTTGCAAAAGGTCTTGGTCTGGATCTCATCATGGGATTCATCCTTCGCATCGCGTATCTCATCGCATTTATCCGACTTCTTTTTATGCTTATCAGTGCGTATATCAATATCATCGTCGCAGTCATCACTGCACCAATACAGATCCTTATGGAAGCATTTCCAGGAAGCACGTCGTTTGAATCGTGGATCAAAAATCTTCTCGTCAATCTCATCCCGTTTCCAATCACTGCTTTTTTTCTCACGCTCGGATCATGGATGGCATCAGAGCTTGAGGCAGGCAACCTCTGGCAGCCTCCCATGCTTCCAAATGTCGGAGATTCGACACCGGGTCTTGCGATCAATCTCATATGGGTTGGGTTTGTGTTTATGATCCCATCGATCGTGAATGGACTCAAGGAATCTTTGAAAGCCAAACCAGCGATCCAGGCAGGATTTGGTGCAGTCCTCGGTCCTATCGGAAGCGGCACTGGCCAGATATTCCAACTTGGATATCAAGCGTCGTTTATGGCATCACCATTCCTCCATAAGACCCCTCCTTCTACTCCTATAGAACGTTCAAGTGGGGCCCAAAAAGGTGGATTTGATACTCTTTCTAAAGGCCTTGGAACAGGTGGACCAGGAACACACTAATAAGAGCGGAAACACTCATTACATTATTACGTCTTCATTTTCTACATAAACTTTTTTCAGCAAATGTGTCGTGTCCCGTGTCATCCCTGGTAACGTTCAGACACGACACGGTGATCATTATAATTGAGATCGCTTACGCCACCGCTTATAGTAAAAAAACGAAAATACTTCCCCCTGGGTAAGTTTTATATATTTACCATATTTAACGAGTTCACACATATGTACACACTCTGAAAACATGTCTTCAGCTATTGAAGTAATCCTAAAAACCAGAAGACTAACATCCTCACACATAAAGGCCACTTTATTGGGAGCATTTCATACTCCCCCCCCCACTGAAGACTATTACTTTCACCAATTTAGAAGTTTAATGATGTGATTTTCCGCCGCTACCAGCTTCTTCTTGAACCGATGATGTGGTTGCAACGGCCACAGTTGCGGCAAACACCACCCACCAATATTTTCGAGGCAAGCCGACAAACGCACGGAAAAAGCCGCTCGCTTTGTATTTAGACATCATTTCTTCGATGTATGCAGGGCGATCAGCAAATAGGGTAGCCGTCTCTGCTCCAGTGATAAATGATGCGATCTTATATTCGTCCCACGCATTTCCTTCAAATCCCTGAAATCCAACAGCAAGCGATACCGCTTCTGCCATCGACCGTGGCCACTTTGGGTGTGGATGATTGTGACTAGGTCGCAAATGATGATCGTGGACAACTTTTTTCCCACCCGGAAATCTCTCAATAATCCATGCTGCACCGTTCTTAACTGCATTTATCGTTTGATCAGCACTTTCGTGAATACCTACTGCACGCCTCATAACAGACACCGCACCCGGAACCCAACCGACGTTAAATATCGGGTTACCTTGTATCACCCGATTTTTGTTCATATCGATGACAACCTCCATCATCGCAGAGGCCATTTTTTCTGCATCATCCATTCCTGAATAACTCACGATCGCATTGCGCAATTCTTTGATTTTCATGATCGTGTCTACTTCTTTGCCTGGAGCAGGCATCAATAGCTCTGATGTAGTCATGAGCTCATCAAATTTTGTTCCAGCTGCAGCCTGACCCAAAAAATCATTGATACGCCGCTCAAGTGAGAAAGCCCCGAGTTTATTAAAATCTACTTTATGCCAATCAAAGTCACCATGTGACAGAATAATATTATTGGCAAATGGCTTATGGGCTACCCAATTTTTTATCCGGGATTGACCGTTTTCACCTTTGGCGTGCATGAAATCTTGTACCCCAGTAATCACTTTAAACATCTTATCCAGTTCTCCTGGTGTACCAGCTAGACCGACCGCTTTTAACGCATCAGGCATCAATCCATCAAACTGGGCACGGTCACCCAGATTAAACGCACTCCATTTATACGCGTCATCCTTCATAAGGCGTTTTTCAGCAATGGACAATGCACGTTGGAATTGCTGCCACTCCACTGATCGCGGATTAACTCCTGCCTTTTGAAGCACTCCATGAAGACCTCGAATGTCATCGTTTTTGGTGAGGTTCTGAAGGTCTTCACCGATCATATTGGTGAAGACAGTGATCTCTCGATTAAGCATCTTTTTGAGGAATCGTTCTTTTTCCGCATCAGTTTTTGCAGCATTGAATCGATGCGCTATGGCTTCATTATCTATTTCCGCTGTTCTACTAATAATCCCAGCCTCTTGCAACCGTAGTGCCTCTTCATTTAAAGGAGTCAAAAGTATCGTATCATATCGCCACTTTGTCGACCCCGTTTGAAGACCAGTTGCCAGTAATTCTGGTCGCACGATTTCGGAATACGAAATGCCCAGAACTTCCTGTGCATAGTCAGCATATGTAATCCATTTTGGAGTACCGCTCTTCGTCGCCTTTTTTAGTTTCTCTTTCCATTCTTTGGAAACACTCGCATCTTTCTCAAAATCATATCCGAGTTTCTTGAAAACAATTTGGTAGTATAGATCGCGCGCAGCATGACCAACTGCACCTCCAAAATTGAAATCATCCGCAAATAAGCTACGATTCATCACTCGTTGGTATGGCTCGGCAAATCCCCGATTCATGAAATGCTTCACTTCAGGATTTCTCCCTAATTTGTATTTTAGGTCCAATACAGATGACCTACCGAGCTTTGCGCCTTGTTCCATCGCAATACCGGTACCGATTGCGACGTTTCGCGCATACCAGATGGCATCATACACTTTCCATGCAGCCACATGATGTTCAGGGACATCGCCCTCTTTATACCAAATCTCCTGTCCATCCGGGTGGTCCACACTTTTCATCTTTAATTCATTAATTATTCGCCTCCGGGTCTCTATTTCTACCGGAGACAGTCCGTGTACTGCGTGTAGCTCATCAACATTTGAGATATCGAAGATTGCATCGCCATCTAACGTAAATTCGTTCCACTCCTTCGTAAACGCCTTTTTAAGAGCTATTTTTTGGTTTTCAAATTCCTGGATCTGCTCTGGTGTATACGCCGGTATATCTGCAGGAGGATGGGCTATCTGAAAATCAATATCGTTATATTTAATCTGAAGTTGGGAGAGTTTTTGATATCGAATTTCATCAGATGTCATGTGGTAATCACGGAGTAACACTCCTTCTCCTACACGATCAGCATGTTCCTGTAGGGTTTTTCTCAACGGATCCTGAGAGTCTAGTTCATCTAAACAAGCTAAAAGATCGGCTTTCGTAAACCTGGCTTTTGTCTTAAGTGAAACGCCGTTCACATCTACCAAAGTTTTCCCGTCCTTTTTTTTCCGTGATATATTTGGGTC
>CAZQGM010000083.1:0-5896 GCA_964592885.1 uncultured Gammaproteobacteria bacterium | reverse complement strand
CTCATTTTGCGATCTTCGAGATGCAAGCTTCAAACGGTGTAATCTCACCTCTGTCAGTTTTGAGCGGTGCAACTTGAAGTCGGTCAACCTCGCGAGTGCGGATATTTCGGGCACAAATTTTAACGATAGTAAGATAGAGGATACAGTGCTTGATCTGGAAGGGTTCATTTCGTTTGGTCAGTCAAAGGGATTTGTGATGGAGAGTGTAGTTGATCTGGACAAATAGCAAATAGCAAATAGCAAAAGGCACCCGCCTTCGCCAATGCTACGGCGGGCAAAGCAGGAAACAGGAAGCAATACAACGCGTATGAATTTACACGGCACGACACTGGAAATAGGGGAGACGATACGCGATATCAGCTCATCGTATGAGATACGATTTGTGTCTGAATATGAAAGCTGTGGGGAGGGATGGAAAAATCAACCATTCCAGTGTGTTGATAAAACATTAAGGTTTGATGGGTGTCTCTATACGCTTGATCCGGTTTCTTCTAGCGGACTCTGTTCTTCGATCCCCATAAACCGGTTGATACAAAAACGGACGTTTCAGGAAACGGTACTAATAGGTTCTGCGACGTGGTTGGCCATTGACCCACTAGGGCACATCCACACAAAACAGTTTGATCAAAATAATTACGGTGAGATGATCGTATATGGTGACATGGGATGGGCAAATACGTGGATAGCTGGGGTCGATGGAGCGACGATCATAAACACCACATCGCCGAAATTTTCACCTGATGCCGAAGAGGAAATTGCGATCGATTCACCATCACTACCGATAGCGTTTTGGCGCATGTTTCACAAGATGAAACGATACAATCTTGGATCCCCGCCGGAGTTTACCCCGTTTGCAGGGCGGGGATGACATGAAACTATGCTAGGATGAGGATATATGAGTATTCAATTACCGGTGGCCCTGAGTATTGGAGAAGTATTTCTTTATATTAGCATTGGGGTTTTGATTGGTGTGGTGGGTAGATATGTGCACCAAAAACTAACAAAAGGCCCGGTGCATAAAACGGGTTTTAATATCGGCACTCCTGATCGAATATTTCGACTCGTCATAGCTGGAATACTGCTTCTATGGGGAATTTGGTCACAAAGTGCGGGACTCCTCATCGGAGCCGGATTTACTTTTTATGAATCGTTTTTCAAATGGTGTGGGTTTTACGCATTGATCGGGAAAAACACGTGCCCACTGAAATAGACCCGCCTTCGCATAAAGTTACGGTGGGTGCAGTAGGGGGATAGGGAGAAGATAGATGACAGAGGACGGAAGACGGAGAAATGATTGGGAGATGGGGAGAAGAGAGATGGTAGAGGATGGAAGATGGGTGGGAAGATTTAAAGCGGAAGAGCATCGCTATTTTGACGAGAAGATCGAAAGGCCGTAGTATACAAGTATATGGCTACTCAAACATTTGTCCCGATGCCCGAATTTCCAAAGCTTCCGATGGGTCTACTAAAAGGAATAGTGGCGCTTGTCGTCGCATTTATCTTATTTCGATCGACCGCAATTTTCGTGCCTCCTGGGGCTATCGGCGTTGTGTATGACCGAGGGCGGGGAGTGCTCCCATCCGTATACCGAGAAGGGCTTCATTTTGCCATTCCCTTTTGGCAAACGGTACAGCTTATGGATGCTCGGCTGATGGAATATACGATGTCTTCAGAACCAAATGAGGGTGCTATCAGGCGAGATGATTCACTCGATGCTCCAACATCTGATGGACAGCAAGTGAAAGTCGATGCAACGGTACTTTTCCGAATTAATGCCGATAAGGCACCAGATATATGGAAAAATGTGGGATTGGACTATATCGATAAACTCATCCGTCCTGCATCACGTAGCCAAATACGGATGATCATCAGTCGGTATAGTGCGACAGAGATATATTCGGAAAAGCGCCAGGAGGCCGAGAATGTGATGACAAAGGAGATTGCTGATTTGCTGAGGCCAAAAAATGTCATCATCGATAAAGTACTCCTTCGATCGGTTGTTTTTTCTCCCGAATATAGCCAGGCAATCGAAGCCAAAGTTGTAGCTGAACAGCGAGTGAAACAGGCAGAATTCGAAGTGAAAGAAGCATCTCAGCGTGCACAGGCAAAAATAGCGGAAGCCAAAGGTATGTCTGAAGCACAGGCACTCCAAAAGCAAACACTGACGCCTGAATATCTCCAACTTGAAGCAATCAAAAAGTGGAACGGCGTTCTCCCATCGGTCGTGGGGAATGGGACAGCACCATTTATCAATGTACCATTGAAATGATTGCTCGGACATAGGACAGATAGCAAATAGCATGAAGCAAAAAATACACAGGAAACAAGAAACAGTTGTTGGAATCTGGATAAAGAGCCAATAGTACGATATTGAATGGACATTATTTTAGATATGGATCTCAGCCGGAATTAACCCCGGTATCGGGGCGGGACGACAGAATCTATAAAGGAGGGATGGATATGAAATGGGTCAATGAACATCTACTAGGCAATCGAACCCTTCTTATCATTTTCATCATTCTTCTAGTCTTGCTTCTTGTGCGACAAAGTGGTGTGACGCCTATGAATTCTTCAACCGTTTCCTACGGAGGGGCAATGCGGAATGCATCTATGACGAAGATGAGTCTGCCGATGTCTGGCGGTGGGATGACCGCTGACTACGCGGAGTCTATGCCGATGCAGGAGCCAGCACCGAGTATAGCGACGAACCGCATGGTTGTCAGAAATAGTACACTCTCACTGGTCGTCACATCGGTCGCATCAGGACTGTCAGAGATTGAAAAAATCGCTACAACCATGGGAGGATATCTCGTTGATTCCTCTATGAGTCAGCCGGAAGGTGCAGCGAGCGGGAGTATCACAATCCGCGTACCGTCAGAGAAGCGGACTGAGGCACTTGTGAATATCAAAGCCGCGGGGCTTCGGACGGTATCTGAGCAGGTACAGGGTAGTGACGTCACCGATGAATACGCAGATCTTGACTCACGACTCGCATCTTTACGGAAAACCAAAACGAAAATAGAAGAGCTTCTTGATCGATCAGGAAATGTTTCTGATTTGATGAACGTACAGCGGGAGCTCATGAATATAGAGTCCCAGATCGATAGTGTCCTTGGGCAGCAGAAATATCTGGAAGGCAATGCAAAACTTACCCGGATTTCTGTCTATCTATCCACAGACGAATTTAGTTTGCCATATGCTCCCGATCAACCATGGCGACCTGAGGTAGTCTTTAAGCAAGCAGTGAGGTCACTGGTCGGCTCGCTTCGGGGACTTGTCGATCTCGTCATCTGGATAGGTGTATATGCGCCGATCTGGGTACCAGCGGGACTTGTCATATGGTTTTTCAAAAAGAAATTTGGACAACCACGAGTTAATCCGCGTGCAAATTAACGAGATGATCATGGGTGATCCAGACATCTACTATCCCATCCATCGGCCGCAGAGTGAAATCGATAGCTACAAGACGCGGTATACCGATTTTGATGTGTCTACGATTGTGTCGATACTGCGATCCTTTTTTGGATCTACCGCGACGATCAAACAGATCAACCCGTCAGGAAAATTTGGCACGGCGCATGTGATTTACTTCGTGGAGATGGGGGACGGCTCTCAGTACGTATTTCGGGCAAATTGTGGAGTGGGACCGCCTGAAATCGCAATGATGGCAGAAAAGTTGATTGCCGATCGCCTCACCGCTGCTTCCATACCGGTGAATCATGTGCTATTTGCCGATATCTCCCGGACACGCTATCCATTTGACTATCAGATCGTGGAGATGATGGACCACGGAGATATTGAACTCACATTCACGGGGACAAAAGAAGCCTATGATCAGTTGTCATATGAACTTGGGACACTTATTGCAAAACTTGGCATGGTGAAAACTGAAGGGTTTGGAAGATGGACTCTTAAAGGAGTAGAACAGGGAAACCTCATTGGGAATAAGTCGCGGATGTCTGATTACGTATCTGTGTGTGTCCATGAAGATGCACGCCATTTAGCAGATGCAGAGGTTATTTCAAATACGCTGGTAGATCGTCTTGATGGGCTCTTTCAAACATATGCCATATATATAAATGAAGGGAAACCTTCAATTGTGCACCATGATTTGGCCGATCATAACCTTATGACTGACGGTAAGAGCATTACTGCTATATTCGATTGGGAAGCATCTATTTCCGGGGATAATGTCCTTGATTTAGCGTCATGCCCGACGTGGAAAACGATATATCCAAGGGAAGCATTGCTGCTTGCAGGGTACAAATCTACCGCTCCATTACCACGATATTTTGAAGAGAAATATCGGATCTATTTACTCAGAACCCTCCTCTGGAAGACCGCATATGCACTCAAACGAGAAGCGATGAGTGAGGAAAGAAAAGCGAAATTGTATACAGCGATGGAACCGTTTGGACTATCGTGATAGTTTGGGGGATTGACTCAAAGTCAAAAGTGAGTAAAATATACATTTGCCTTCACTCGTAGGGCACCCGTGTTTTCCCTGAATCACTTTTATAGCGATTTATAAAACAACTTTACGTGAGACAACACAACGATCATTCGTTTATCCGCTCCCATTTGTTTAGTGGGGGATAGTTGTTCTTCATACCTTATCGGTTTATCCGAAAGCGGGCCCATCGAGATGGGCTTTTTTTGTGTTTGTCGCTCTTTTCTTTACATAGCAATAGATCCGATCGGGCCCGAAGTTTATCTGGTTGAACGCTTCATTTGCAATGAAGAGGCAAGGGGTTCGACTCCCCTCGGGTCCACCACGATAATTACGAAATTACGGGAATGACGAGAATTACGGAATTATCAACGGAAATTATTGTATGATTTTGTCGCTCAAGAAATTTAACGACAAAACCATATCGTAATTTGCGCCATTGCTCTTTAACAAAACGAATAATATATGTACAGAAAATCAGGAATTTTCTGTACGTAAAGTGAGAAATGAGTAGTTGCATTGTAAGGGGTAATCCGATTGATCGGACCAACCCTTTTTTGCATATTCAATTTTCGTTGGGAAGTAAATTATTTTTGAAAGCAATTGTTGCAATAAAAAAGATCTATAGAACAAAGTATGTCGTCTCGTCAAACAGACGACTCTTTTGTTCTCCACAACGCTAAAGCTGACAATGGATGCCCTGGGCGTTTCTGCCGAGGAAGGACGCATCTGGCGGCGATACTGGTCGGGGAGGAGCCATAATCCTTTGATCCGGCCGTTTCCGAATGGGGTAACCCTCCATCTTGACGATGGAAGCGTATGGGAAAGGCAGCCGCAAGGCTGA
Source organism: uncultured Gammaproteobacteria bacterium (assembly GCA_964592885.1). Lineage (GTDB taxonomy): Bacteria > Patescibacteriota > Microgenomatia > UBA10105 > UBA927 > CAZERT01. Next base: position 602 of record CAZQGM010000083.1, on the reverse strand, counting down.
AGTACCCATACGTAGGATACCGGGGGAACTGAAACATCTAAGTACCCCGAGGAAAAGAAATCATATGAGACTCCGTAAGTAGCGGCGAGCGAAAGCGGAACAGGCTAAACCACGATTTATCGTGGGGTTGTAGGGCTTTTAACATGGAATGTGAATATTGATAACAGAATATCTCGGAATAGGTAACCATAGAACGTGAAAGTCGTGTACGTGAAATCAATATTCCTCCTATAAAGTTCCTAAGTACCGTGGCCCACACAGGGACTGCGGGAATCTGGGTCAACCACGATCCAAGCCTACATACAGAAACGCACCGATAGTGAACTAGTACCGTGAGGGAAAGGTGAAAAGCACCCCGGAAGGGGAATGAAATAGTACCTGAAATTGTCAGCTAACAAACAGACGAAGTCCTGCAATCGCAAGATTTGGATGACGTCGTGCCTATTGAAGAATGAACCGGCGAGTTACCGTAATAAAGCAAGCTTAACCAAGAAGAACTTGGGGAGGCGTAGTGAAAGCGAGGCTTAAATGGCCGTTAGTTTTAGACGGTAGACCCGAAACCAGGTGAGCTAACCATGAGCAGGGTGAAGGTCGACGAAAGT
>CAZQGM010000082.1:0-5953 GCA_964592885.1 uncultured Gammaproteobacteria bacterium | reverse complement strand
AAGGCATGCTCGAACTCGCCATCGTCGAGAACGTGCAGCGCGAGGATCTTAATCCGATCGAACGAGCACAGGCATTTCAGCGCTTGGTCGAGGAGTTTGGTCTTCCGGTGTCGGAAATCGCCAAACGAGTGAGTAAAAGCGAATCATATGTCTCAAATACGATGCGACTTTTGGGACTTCCAGATGCAATTAAAGATGGACTGGTATCTGGTGCTATCAGTGAAGGTCATGCACGGGCCATTGCAGGTCTTAACGACGTCAAACTGATGGTGGAGGCGTACAAGACGATTCTTTCAGAAAACGCGTCAGTCCGCAGAGCCGAAGATTTGGCACGACGGCTGAAAGCATCAAAAGACAAGACACCCAATAACGTCGTCGAGCGAATCCACAGTGATGAGCTTGATACCATGGCCAAAGAAATGGCGCAGTCAGTCAATGGCTTGGTGAAGATCACACAGTCAAAAATCGAAGCACGCGTCGTATTTGTCATCCGTGGCAATCTCGAATCGACAAGTGGTATCCTCAAAAAAATCCGCGAGAAGCTAAGCGAATAATCACACCTTCTGTATATACGAATTCCCCCCACGTGCTTATTTTGCATGGTAAACGGTATGTTACAAGTGCTGCTGGAACGTGTCACTGACAGTGAAGATCACTGGATATCGTACGTGACGGGAGGGATGATGCCTGCCTTTGAAGGCGGCCAGTATCGAAGGATTGCTTTGCCGATGACATCTTCAAACGGGATGGTGCCAAACTCGCGTGAATCCGAGCTGTGTTGGCGATTGTCGCCGGCCACAAAATATCGTCCTTCTGGTACAGTGATCTCTTCACCCTCGTGAAGCGATGATCCTCCCATGGTAACAGTCTCTGGTGCAAGATATGGCTCAGCAATTGGCTGATTATTTATATAAAACACATTTGCAACGAGTTTGACGGTATCACCAGGGAGACCAAGAACGCGTTTGATGTAATCAACATCTTTATTATTTGGAGATTTGAGGATGATGACGTCACCGCGGACTGGATCTGCCATTTTATATGCTATTTTGTTTGTCAGGATGAGTTCTGCATTATGGAAGTTTGGTTCCATAGATGCTCCGTTGATCTCCTGAGGGGATACGATAAAGAGATAAAACATGACCAAAATGGACATGAATACCACTATCCCTTGAAGAAAATCGAAAAATGAACTGACAGCTTTTTTTACCATTTCCATAACAAGAATTTTTTTATGACTTCCATCTATCAGTCTAGGTGATATAATAACAAAACGTCAAGGATCTGATACACTATTTTATTAGTTTCCGTGACGGCTCTTTTTTTTCGTATTTTGCGCGCGTAGCTCAGGGGTAGAGCGCTTCGTTGACATCGAAGAGGCCCAAGGTTCAATTCCTTGCGTGCGCACCCGCGCCACGTCGAACGTGGTGGGTCAAGTTTGACTTGATCAAACGCGGCTTCGCCAAGAAGTCGCGTGAAGACACGAGTCGAGTTTGACTCGACCTCAAATAGTTTTATTACCTATATATGATTGAAACGTCAGACGTTTCACATCCTAGTAAACGCTTCTACATATATATTCTTCAAAGTTGTGTTGATCAAGGCTTATATATTGGATACTCCACTGATTTAAAGCAACGGTTAATGAGTCATCAACGAGGCGAAGTTCGGTCAACAAAAATCAGAAAACCTTTTAAACTCATCCATTATGAGTATTTTATTAATAGCAATGATGCAAAATCCCGCGAACGCTATTTGAAGAGTGGATATGGTAGGGATCAACTAAAACAGTTTTTAAAAAATACTTTACTAAACACGTAAGCTAGTAGTAATGATTTGTCTATCTTAGTTTTATAGCCGGTTTTTTGTGGGAAAAACGTACAGAAAGGAGATTATTTCCTATATGTCACGGTCCGTTCTTCTGTGGATGTGTTACCGGCAAGATCTTTTGCGGTAATAGTGAGTTTCGTGTCACCATCAGGAAGAGGGTAGTCATACCGGAATGTTCCATTTGGATTGACGATAACGCGCCTGTCATTGACGGTGATGCTATTTCCTTCATCTGTCGTTCCAGTGATGAGTGCTTTGTTTTCTTCGCCTGTATATGTTTTTTTATCCTCAGGTGATGTCAGCTCAAGCTTCGGTTTCGTGGTTCGTCGTTCAATAAGCACGGTGTCTGACACGACGTCTTTTTGTCCAGATTGGCCTTTGCGTTTAACTCTGATACTGTTTGATCCATCTTCGAGACTCACTCTCTTAAAAAGAAACTGACCTTCATCATCTGATGTGGTTTTATCAATCGGATCATTGTTGACGATCAGGGTCAATTCCGTAGAAGGGTCAGTCACCCCGGTGACCGATATTCGTGCACTATTCGTTGCCTCAGGAAGTGGGTCGAGTTCTGGTGGTGTGATGATCGCGAGACTTGCTACTGGTGTCGGGGCGGCTCCCCGGGAGGAGTCCATAAATAGGCTAAATCGGACAAGCATTGGGAGACCAAAGACTACCCCAACAATGATGAGAGTGACTATGCCACTTATGGAAAGAATGATGAGTTTTTTTGCCGATCGTTCTTGTACTCGGGTAAGACGTGATGAGATCATATCGATATATGTATTCTAGCACGAATACGTGAGTCTGATCACCAAATTTTATCGATCCGTACGATAAAAAAGCATTCGGCATATTGTCCGACACCTTGGGTGGCCGCACGGTATTGGTGAAGGCCAATCATAGCCTGGTCATACGCAACATTTTTCAGTTGCGATGCGTGGGCCTTGATGGCATCCATTTTCTTTCCGATGACATCCGTAATATCTTCTGCATATGAAACAGTCGGAAGTGGGGTCCATACTTCGTAGGTCAGTACCGTCGGTATACGCCATGGCGTTCCACTGATCGATTGATGTGCACGCGCTCCACTTCGGTAAATGCTCTCCATAAGTAATCGGTATGTGGTCTGATGATCTTTATGGCCATCTGTGGCATGTGGAATAAAAATCATATCGGGCTTGTGCCGCCTGATAGTGTTTGTCAAAAGGATAATCGTCGGTTCGTCATCTTGTATGTTACCGTCAGGCAAGTGGAGAAACTCACACTCGTGAATGCCGAGTATGGCAGATGCGTTTCTCGCTTCCGTTTCGCGGATACGCGAGAGTATCATAGGTTCGACGATCGCATCGCCCGCGTCTCCTGATGTGAGATAGAGAACAGTCACGTGATGACCGGATGCTGCAAGGTGACAAAGTGTGCCGCCGCAACCGATGACGTCATCATCAGGATGTGGAGCGATTGCAAGGATATTCATAGTGTTCCTTTCGTAATTCTAAAATCTTTTTGAGTGACTGATGTGTGATGGATAGTGATCATGACGCCACAATCTGGATAATCCAAAAGCTCGTTCTCTGTCACGTCACCTTGGACGATATAGTGCATGAGTGCCGAAACCACCGCGCCGTGGGTGACGACGATGATCCGTTCGCTATTTGTCCTACTAATAGTTTGGACAAATGATATGACACGTGCTTTGAAATCTACGAATGTTTCCGTCACAAACTTTGGTGGCTCCTCAACGAATTCATTGAGGCGTTTGTCAAATATGAATTGTTTGCCAGTTTTTGCGGTGATGATCGCAGCGGTTTGGCGGCACCTGAGGAGTTCTGATGATACGTTAATGCTGTCGCCGATTGTGTGAAGATATCCTGCCATCTCTTCTATGGCTGGCACCGTGTCGGGCAGGATGGACGCATCAAGTATCTGATCTCCATACCCACTGGTGCTCCGAGTCGCGAGACTGTGTCTGATGATATACCAGGTTGGATCCATACTAGGGTAAATGAGTCTGATATTTGGTGTATACAGCATCTATTTTTTTTGCAATTGTCGTCCATGCAAGCGCCGCGATATTTCTGATCATGCTACTCCGGATCCTCTCATAGAGAATCGGATCAGTGAGAAGTCGACGGATTTGAGAAGCCAAGAGAAGCGGATTATTGACGGTTGTGATAAGCATGTCTCGCCTGGAATCGATGAGACTTGAGATGCCTGCGACATTCGTCGTGATGACGGGCGTCCCACACGCCATGGCTTCAGCCGCTGCCATGCCAAATGATTCATAATGTGATGGCATGACGACAATATCTGAGGCAGTGTAGTAGTCCACAAGCTCGTGTTGTGTTTTTCGTCCGACAAAATCGACGTGAAGGGAAAGGTCGAGAGTATGTCGGAGCTGTTCGAGCTCTTGAAGCTCTTCTGACCATTGGTCGATGTGCTGCGAGACATCTCCACCCACGATAAGGAGTCGCAGTTTGACATCTGGTATTTGGGCTCGGAGAATCTTGATGGCGTAAAGGAGTGTGTCGATACCTTTGAGTGGCTCGATTCGTCCGACGAAGAGGATGATTTTTTCATTTCGCGCAAGATGGATGCGTTCTTTTGCACTGCACTTTTCGACTGGTTTAAATATATCGGTATTTACCCCCGGAGGTATCTCAACGATATTTTTTTCTGGCACGCCATAGAGATACGTAAGATACTCGGCATCACTTGTGCTTGGTGCGATGATCACCGATGCGTCTTTCGTCAGTCGAAACTCAGCATCCAGACGAGCGTCGCTTTCCTGTTCTTCGACAGATCGCGCTACGAGATTTTTCATGAGGGCGAGTGTGTGAAACGTCATCACCATGGGCAGTTTTTCTTTGCGTGATTCGTTTATCCGAAGACCAATGAGTCCTGACTGATAGTAGTGGGCATGGATGATGTCATACGTCGTGCCAGTCTCTGTGGACCAGTCTTGGAATGACTGTACAAATTCAGGAATAAATGAGAGAAGCTCCTTTTTTGGGATAGCAGAGACTGGTCCTGCCGGGAGATGGATGACGCGAAGTCGTGGTTCCACTTCGACGATTTTTGCTTCTGTCGGACTTTGGTATCTAGTGATCACATCGACGTGGTGCCCCGCACGGGCCAAATGGCGAGATAGCTCATTGACGTAAATATTCATTCCTCCTGATTCTTTCCCTTCTTCTGATGCAAGGGGACAGGTATGGTATGAGATTTGGAGGATATGTTTTTTTCGGATCATACGAAGTATAAAAAAGAAACCCATTGTTACTGGATTTCATACCATGAGTATAGCAAATGAGACTGCTAGTTGCATAAATCTTGAATAGTACCCGAATATGTGGGTATACTTACGGCATATGCTACAAGGATTCAAACAATTTATATTAAAAGGAAATGTGGTGGACCTAGCGGTTGGTATCGTTGTCGGTGTGTCATTTGGCAATGTCGTGACAGCGTTTGTCAAAGATCTCATGAACCCACTCATCGGAGTATTTGGTGGGCAACCAGATTTTTCCTCAGTATACTTCACGATCAACTCGAGCAAATTCCTCATTGGGGATTTTTTAAATACTGTGATCGCATTTCTCATCAATGCGACGGTCATCTATTTCTTTGTCGTGTTGCCTATCAATAAACTGATTGCAGTGACAAAGAAAGAAGAGAAAAAGGATCCAGATATAAAAGTCTGTCCTGAATGTTTAAGCACCATCCCACTCAAAGCACGGCGCTGCAGCTTCTGTACGTCGGTGCTCATAAAAAAGTGATCACCTATCACTGAATCTTCTTTGCACAGGATGGCCATGGGCCTAGACCACTTTTTGACATGATATACGCGGTCGTTTTTATGGCTTGTTCAGGGTTAAAGCGTAGTTCCGGATTCGGATCCCATCCTGCGTTTGATCTTCTGGAGCGCCATGTACCGGCATCATATTGGTATAGCCCTGCATATGGACCATTGACTGCATTGGTTCGAAGTCCAGATTCGCAGACTGCAAGGGCAAAAAGTTTCATGCGTTCTACACCATACTCTCTACTATACTGTTCAAACCACCGATCCAAATCGCTTGACGAGGCAGGAAATGCCGTGGGACGGGGTGTCGGGGTAGGG
>CAZQGM010000081.1:0-5976 GCA_964592885.1 uncultured Gammaproteobacteria bacterium | reverse complement strand
ACAGTATCGATCTATCATTTGTACAACTACGGATGCGCAGACTGCTACGGCATATGAAGTAAAAAAATATCTGGAAACCAATCACACCTTTCCTGCGGCTATCGTCACAGATATAGTACCGGCTAGCATTGTCTACCCAGCTGAAGAATACCATCAGAGATACTATTCTCGGCACGAGAACGAACCATATTGTCAATTTGTGATTTCACCAAAACTACAACACATCCGGGAACAGTTTTCTACACTTTTTTAGGGGTAGGTACCCCGCCCCCGCTTTCTAATTGACAAGTGAAATATATACTCCGTATCATGATAGGTAAGAAAGAAGGCGATGTGTATGAAGCGAGCATTTACCTTGATTGAATTATTAGTCGTCATCGGTATCATCGGTATCCTTGCTGCTGTCGTACTTGTCGCCGTCAATCCTGCCCGTCAATTTGCTTCAGCCCGAGACACACAACGAAAAAGTGATCTTTATGGCATCACCAATGCACTGTATCAGTATGCAGTCGAGCACAATGGTGTCATACCAGTCGATGTCACTACCACCCCAACACACATAGGTACCGGCGGAGGGCTTGTCAATCTGACACCACTCCTCGTTCCCACGTATATCGCCGCACTTCCAGTAGATCCGTCCACTGGCAATGAAGCAGATACGCAATACACCATCTATCGAGATGCAAACGGTCGCGTGGTCGCTTCAGCGTCAAGTGAGCTAAGTCCAGGTACATCGATCACCATCACGCGCTAAAGAAGCGTTGAGATAACGTGAGAATAGAGCGCCTTATACCGATCTGATCGTTTGGCAAATTGCTCTGCGTTTAATCGACTTAGTTGTGACCCAGCCATATCCGCATAGGCAAATAGTAGTAGATCCAGTGTGATGCTACCAGTCGGACCTCTCAGATAGTCATTAATAGCGCGTATACTTTCCTCAAGCGTCGTAAGTGATGGAAGGCCAATTACTTCATGTCCCCACCCGTGATACCGGATGAGCTTCAAGATTCTGTCCGAAGACTGGGTATCTATGCCCACTCTCGGAAGGATGGACTGTGCGATAGTAAAGCTATGTTCTTCATGTCCTGGGGCAAGCATCCCATAAGGCGTCATCCTAAATAATCCAGGTTTCCCGATGTCGTGCAGTATCGCTGTCCATAAGAGGATGTCTGATCGTTTCATCAATCCAACTGGCGATGAAAGATATGTCTGTATTGCTGTTTTATCATCACTTTGGTCACATGGTGGGTCTACTACTATTTCTTTCACTCGCCCGAAAACTGCTACCGTATGATCAAATTCATTATCATGATCGTGCCAAATATTTGTTTCCTCCACTTTTCTCAAACTACCTAGTTCGGGAACAAGCGCTATGATCTGGTCGATTGAAGTTGTTGAGATATCAAGCATACGGATATTATTCGTGTTTCTTCCACCACCAGCGCTGAAAAATCCATCTGATATCTACCCCAAAGTATAGAAGCGAATTTATACAGACATAGGTTGCGAATGCTTCATCTATATTTCCGATACCGGGCAACTGGTCAGGCAGTAGTTCAAAGAGTCCAAATGTAGGATTTATCAGATATAAAAATGAAAGAGCTCCGACGATCGCGACGATACGGTCTTTTTTCTTTGAACGATCTGGTTGAATTTCGCGAACGGTATCTGTCATATGGGTATTAGGAATGCTTTTTTGAATCTATATATTTTTTTGCGACTTTGACAGCGATACTACCTCCAGGGATAAACATTCCAGCGGCATCGGCTCCGACATCAAATAGAAAATTCGTATCAATTTTCTTTCCGATAAATTCGGCAAATGTCCGCTGACCTGTGGTCACGGCTCCTGTACATCCATCCACCTGTACGATGCCCTTTTTCCCTTTTGTCTTCCACACATACTCGAATGCATGTATGGGATGGTAATACAGATCGATCGAATCGACCGTCACTTCTTCTTCGGATATGGTATCAGCCTGAATCCCTTTGATAAGCTTGGCAAGTGTCTCTCTGACGATTGCCGATACGCGGACGGAAGGTGGGATGATGATGCTCTCTTTACTCACGGTAGACTCAATCGTCGTTTTGACTATTTTACCATCGTACCCAGTATACGCTGAGTATCCAGCTTGTTCTTTGCCACTGACTGCATCAGTATAGGTAGATATGGATTCTTCGAGTGTGCAATGCTCTGTGACCGGCAACGAAAAGGTGTGTGATGCGTTGATATCATACGTGACATCAACTACCGAAATTTTCCGAACAGTCGAATCCGAAACCGGCACACTATAGGAAGTCCTGCGGTCAAATACATATTTAGCGTGTGCACTCACGTGCCAAAATGGTTCGTATCGGTGTTCAAAATACACTTCTTCAAAGTCATCATCTTTTGGTACAGAGAATAATGATGTCATCTGACTCACAGCACCAAATGATGCCATGCGTTTTTTGCCGGCGATCACACGCGCCTCATCCACGGAAAACCTATCTGTCAAAATCAAGATTCGTTCTTTAGCTGTAATAATGTTCATATATTTAGTATGTGTGTCTGTTGTCATCCCCGATCCAATCGGGGATCTATTTCGTATTTTTATACCTAGGTTCCCGCTTTCGCGGGAATGACAAAAAAGCACATTGATTCTATCATCTTTTATCACTTCAACTTCCCAGCTATCCATCCTGTCGCCCATGCCCACGAAAGATTGTATCCCCCAACGTGACCATCCACATCAAGCACTTCACCAGCAAAATAGAGATGTGGAGATCTCATGGATTGCATAGTTTTTGAATCAATATCGACAAGATCCACTCCCCCTGCAGTAAATTCTGCCTCGTTCCATCCCCTCGTCCCGACGATGTCAGATTCAAATGCCGTCATGACTTCAAGGAGTGTCTTTTTCTCGCTATCTGTCAGACGTGCGGCAACTGTTTCTTTGGATATCCGGGCTGCTGCACACACGGCACCTGATACTTTTTGTGTCAGAAGTCCCCACAGGGTATTTGCAACTGGATATGTCGGATGAAGCTCCCAACGCTTTGATATCTCCTCTTTCACCTCTTCGGTGGTACGCGATGGAAAAAACGATAGACGTATTCGACAATCATTTTTTCCCTCTCGATTGATACGGATAGAGTAATCACGACTAATATCGAGAATTGCAGGGCCAGAAAGTCCGTACTGAGTAAACATCACATCGCCAACAGCTGTCGTCACATCGCGGCCTGCTATGATCGATGTAGCGCGCATGTCGGCTTTTTCCCCCTGCAATAAATGTGACAGCATATTTTTACATACGACTGGCACAGCACTCGGGACTGGACCCGTGATTGTATGCCCCATACTTCGTGCAAGCTCATACCCTGTACCGTCTGAGCCGAGAGCTGGATATGTTTTCCCGCCAGCTGAGATAATTACGTTCGTTGTCTGATAACGCTCCTTCTCCGTCAAAACATGCCAAAGTGGATCAGCGCGCACGATATCGATCACGGCCGTTGAACACATCACCTCTACACCCATTTCTTTTAGATAATCAACCAACATATCTCGTACAGTCTTCGCATGATCAATGACTGGGAATATTTTTCCTTTTCCTGTCTTTTTCTCTTCGTACATCGGCAGACCGAGTTTCTCAAAAAACGCCATAATGTCTGTATATCCAAAGGAAGAAAAGACGTCTCGAATTTTTTCTTGATCACCAAAATAGTGTCCATCCGGACCGTTTCGAAGATTACTATTTGTGAGATTCCCACGACCAGCACCGGCCGTGAGAAATTTTCGTCCGATTTCAAATGTTCGGTCTATGATCACCACAGAAGCCTCGGGGTGATGTGTTTTTGCTGAAATAGCAGCCATCATCCCTGCCGGGCCTCCACCGATAATGACAACGTCATACGTGCGTTCTTCCATAAAAATGGTATGTCAAACAATATAGATGCACATAGTATACCAGTGTCGGGGATAATCTTTCGGACTCGATATCTATAATTGACTTCCATGTGCCCCGATGTTCTAATGAACATTGGGTTACTTTTATGTATAACGCTGCCACAATCCTTGACGGTGATTCTGTTTGGAATCTTCGTAGCATGTATACAAAACATGCCTCTTCTTTTCTCACGACCCAATCATATATTCAATTCACCTGTGGTATACGTGGGGTTCGTAGGAGGATATAGCTATGGAAGAACGCATTGAAGACACACTTGCCGCTCCTTCTACTGTCCCACCTTCAGATGTGCCTCTTGTACCTACGCCCCAAAAGCCAACGCGATCAAAAATGACTATTTGGCTCGTGTCGCTTGCGTGTATCGTCATGGTATTCATAGGCGCTGGCGTATGGTTTTTTGCCAAGGTAAACAAATCAGATCAGCCAGACACCGCGATAAAAACAGCTACTGATACTGGAATCACGCTCACGTGGGCCGTTCACTGGGCAGAACTTGTCCAACAAAAAGGGATATACGTAGATGGAAAATTAAAAACCAAAGGCGTCCAGCAATATCTCGATGAGTATCATGCGCTTAATCCCAATGTCAAAGTAAAGCTACAAGTAATCCCATATAACGACTATGCCAATAAACTCAAGGTGCTAAGTGATGCAGATGCGCCGCCTGATATCTATCAGACATATTCGACGTGGGCAGTGAGCTATGTTCGGGAAGGTGTTCTTGATACTCCACCTGAGGATATCCAAGAAGATGTAGCTAAAAATTACATATCTCCTGCAGGTGCTACGATCAACGGCAAAATATGGGGTATTCCGACTGAAACCAATAATTACAATCTTTTATATAACAAAGATATATTTAAAGCAGCAGGCATTATCGACACCAAAGGAGAGCCTGTATATCCCAGGACCTGGAAAGAGCTCGTGACAACTGCCATTAAACTGACGAAAAAGGATAACAAAGGAAATATCAGTCAGTATGGCATAGCATTTCTCAAAGGGAACGATTGGCAAGTAGTCGACCCCTTTGTATCGCTTCTAATTAGCAACGGCGGACAATACTTATCCCCTGACTTTACAAGCGCTCAATTTAATAGTCCAGCCGGAGTTGCTGCACTTGAGGCACAGCTAGAACTATTTACAAAAGGAGCCACTGATATCAACGGAAACTTTTTTGATTTTGGAGATAAAAAAGTTGCTATGGTGATATCGCCGCCATGGACGAAAACGCAGTTCAAACAAAAATTTGGAGATTCATTTGCCACATCAGTGGGAGTCGCACCGCTTCCCATTCTCATGAAACCTGCTTCAGTGCAATATAGTTGGTTTATGGGTGTCATGGCCAAAAGCCCACATAAAAAAGAGGCCTGGGATTTCCTCAGATGGCTATCAAGTGATATACAGCCTTCTGGAACTACCAGATACGGCGACTTGATGGCCGAGAATATTGGTGGGATACCAGCTCGAACTGTCGACTTTACGAGTCACACAGATATCCTTGGTGATTCGTTTACCAAGATGTATGTAGATCAAATGAAGCATAGTATTCCAGAACCAAACGTCCTTCAGGCCAACATGATCAAAGCATCCCTGATGAAACAAATTGAGGCCGCTTGGTCTGGCCAAAAAACAGCCAAAGCTGCCCTTGATGCTGCAGCTACTGAGGTGAACGGCATTTTGTCACAATACTATTAATCACTCGTGGCTCGAAGTAATTTCTTAGATTGTAACTCCATCTAAAAATACACAAACGGAAATTTAGATATCGTCTATATGATGCAAGATATGTCGCTAGCTCGATCACCCTTAGCTTCGCTTATTTTTAAAATAAGCTTTTTTATGGTAACCATGATGATCATGTCACTGATCATCATTTCGGGAGTATTTATCCTTTCTGAACGAGAGAAAATTTCAAAAGACATCATAAATAATGGCCAGATATTTGCGCGTTCCACAATAGAAAAAATATATTTGGATTATGCGGCGACGACACCATTAGACGGTGAAGTGTTGGAGGCGATGCTGC
>CAZQGM010000080.1:0-6173 GCA_964592885.1 uncultured Gammaproteobacteria bacterium | reverse complement strand
TCCATCAATTGCTATGATCATACCGATGTCCCCACTCCTTTTTGCAGCACGCTAAACCCAGGATAGATGACATCAAGATGAGATTCCGGGATGCTCAAAAACTTGATGACATCGCGTTTTGTGGCTTCAGAATCACATAGGATTCGCTTACATTCGACTGAGACACGGGTTAGCCGGCGTGTGTGCACATCAATAATTTGCTTGTTAAAGCTTTCAGGGAACCTCAAAAAAGAGACATCATGAATAGTCGTCATCCCGATTGCTTTCGCAAGAGGCGGCTGGACCCAATCGCTTGACCAAAAAACATCAACTGGCCCCGTAAACCATTCGACGGGCACGATATGGAGTGTATTCCAGAGCATGTCAAAAAATGACAATGGGAGAGAAAAAAGCGTACATGTCACGCGAGTAGGATCAAGTGCTTTCATCGCGTCAGAAATTGCCACAAGCTGTTGGTATCTGCCATACGAAGAGCCAAAAAGCACAAAATGCGCATCTGATCGCTGCTGTATCATCGCTTTCGTCAGCTCCGTAACATACCGACCGACGCCGGTTCCTTCATATACCGCCTGACTGATATCAATTCCTATTCTCATACGTAGCATTCTGGACATTGGACAAATAACAAATAGTGATTTACTGACCTGGACAAATAGCAAATAACATCGGACCAAGAAATTGGCACCAACTATACTGTCCATACAATGTCTCGCTCTTTGTTATTTACCTAGATTTTCAGGACGTTTCCTGTTTCCTGTTTCCTGTGCACTATTATTCGCCAATCGCCTTCCTGTACCCTTCTGGATGACGTTTGTGCCACTCCCATGCGGATTCAATGATGGATTCTATTGATGTAAATTGAGGCGCCCACCCAAGCACTTCGCGCGCTTTTCTGTTGTCTGCAAAGATCATATCCGGATCACCAGGTCGTCGGGGTTTATCGACAACGTCGATCACTGTCCCACACACTTTTCCGATGGTTTTAAGGATTTCTAGATTGCTATATCCTTTTCCGACTCCAAGATTGACTGCAAGTGGCCCGTCATGGTTTTTCAGATATTCGGCAGCCTTTAGATGCGCATCAGCTAGATCTAGCACATGGATATAGTCCCGCACACACGTCCCGTCTTTGGTATCATAATCCGTTCCAAATACATTAAATACCGGATGTTCGGACTGTGCTGCCCGTATCGCGACTGGGATGATATGTGTCTCAGGGACATGATCTTCCCCGAGTGATCCATCTGGAAGAGCTCCGCACGCATTGAAATACCGAAGCCTCACACTTTTGATCCCGTGCACTTTTCCGTACCAGTCAAGTGTCGTCTCAAACATCGCTTTTGATGCACCATATACGGACACTGGATTGATCGGCATCTCTTCGACTACCGGAAGCGATGCAGGGAATCCGTATACTGCGCAGGTCGAGGAAAAAATGATCGATTTCACATCATGGGTCCGCATGGCTTCAAGAAGGTTTACGCCGCCATCGACATTGTTGTGGAAATACATGGCCGGCTCTAGCATCGATTCGCCCGCAAGTGCATACGCAGCAAAGTGTATGACTGCATCAAAATGTTGTCCTTCAAATGCCCGATGTATATCGAGAGGATTTTTGAGATCTCCTACGATTAGTGGCGTGTCGCCAATGGCTTCTCTGTATCCACGTTCAAGTGAGTCAAAAATTACGGTCTCGTGTCCCAATCCCCGTAAATATGAATTCGTGATGGATCCGATATATCCGGCCCCTCCGGTGACGAGAAATTTCATACTGTATATTTTGGACATCGGACAAATAACAACGAGCGTTTGTATACAAACTGGATGTATGAAAAAAAGAATAACCAACAACTTTTTAGTATTCCTTTTTAGTATCCATCACCCACGCGCATGTGTTGTTTGTCTCGAAAATCCTGTCTTATTATGTGTTATCTGTTATTTGCCCAAAACAACTTATTTTCTAGCAAGTAATCGGTAGTATTGGATGGTTTTTAAAAGACCTTCATCAATTGCGACAGCTGGCTCCCATCCAAAAAGCCGCTTCGCTTTGGCGATATCTGGTCGACGTTTGATTGGGTCGTCTGGAGGCAACTCCTCATGGTGTATCTCCGAGGAGGATCCTGTCATTGAAATGATTTTTTTTGCTAGATCAATCATCGTGTACTCATCAGGATTACCGAGGTTCACGATTTCTCCCGAAAGATTATCATGAAACATATATGCCATAATCCCAGCAACGAGATCATCGATGTAGCAAAATGACCGTGTTTGCATCCCATCACCGTACATGGTGATTGGAGATCCGCTAATCGCTTGATTGATGAAATTAGATACGACACGACCATCATCTGGACGCATATTTGGTCCGTATGTATTAAATATCCGGACGATCCGTGTATCTACGGCAAATTTCCGATGGTACAACATGGTGATCATCTCTCCATACCGTTTGGATTCGTCATAACACGCCCGTACGCCGTCGGGGTTGACGTTCCCCCAGTATTCTTCAGTCTGCGGATGAACGAGCGGATTGCCGTATATTTCGGATGTCGATGTATAGAGAAATCGGGCTTTGTACGCTTTTGCAACTTTAAGCATGTTGCGAGTGCCGACAGAATTGACAAGCGCCGTTTCCTCGTCGAGACGTTGATAATCAGGAACCGACGCTGGTGATGCTAAGTGAAAAACATAATCGACATGGGGAAATACCGGAATCGGATTGGTCACGTCGTATTTGATAAATGTAAAAGAAGGATGGTGTTTGAGGCTTTCGATATTTCGTTCAGCACCTGTAGACAGGTTGTCGATACAGATGACATCATGTCCGATTTTGAGAAGTGCTTCCGAGAGATTTGAGCCAATAAACCCGGCCCCTCCGGTCACCACACTGACGGGATGCTTTTCGACAGACAAAATCGGAGTTTTCATTGGTCTATTGTACCCGCAATCTCATCGTTTGGTCAAAAGACAGCATAATCAATTGTAGAATTTCCTATTTTGTACTCATCTCAATGTGCGGCCGCATATCGATTTGAATATAATTATGTCGATTTTGAACCTATCGGAAAAATATGCCAGTGTCTATGTCAGAAGATGAAGGTACTGCCTGCTCTTCGGGCGTGAGAACAAAGCGTTTTATGACAAATCCGTTCGGGAATGATTTAGTGTCAGACGGCACTCCTTCGTATTTCATCTTATTGGTAAACCACCAGGCGTCTGCCATCGATGGATTATTCTTTGGAGCTGGAGCACTTACCACATACGTCACACTTTTTTTGACATATGGCAACGCCTCCAGATTTTTTTTCTCAAATGCATAGAGAAGTGCATATTTTGGCTGATACCCAACTACATCGGGCGAATAGACAAAGTATCCAATATCATGATCATCTACAAAGGGAACGTCCAATGCCATGGTATAGAGAGATTTCCATGAATTTTCATTGACCCCGATAAATCCATCAGCAGTCTGAATATATCCTCGAACGGTTTGGGTGTTTATCCATACAGCTACCAATATCCCCAGGACTACCACATATCGTTTGTTTCCAGTGACGAGAGCAGCAACGATGACACCAGTCAGAGAAAAAACGGGCATGATGTAGTGATACAGCATGCCTCCCGTTTTATTGACGATACTAAATATATAAAATCCAAAATAAAAGTAGAGATACCATAGTAGCTCCCTACGATGCGTTTTTTCTTTGATCCCAAGAAGCACCAGGATGAAAAAAGTGATTGCCGCTACTCTATCTTTTAGTGCTGACCCATCATGGATAAATCCTAGTCCCCCTGAAAAAGCGAAGCCCATGCGTTCGATGATGATAGCAAAAAGCGACGAATATTCTCTCCCTTTGGGCGCAGAGAGGTACGTTATGGCTGCATGTGTCATGGAAAATCCGTGGCGAATTTCAAACACGATAAATGTCAAAAGTGGGATGAAGATAATCGGGAGCACCATGAGATGTATATATGTTTTTTTCCGAAATACAATCCAGACAAGCGCAAGCATCCCGAGTATTGTCAGTGGAATACCTATTGCCATCTGAAATTGTATAAGCACTCCAGATGTGAGCAGAAATAAAATGAGCGTCAGTGGTTTACCATTTTTCTCATACAGTAGAAAAAGGAAAAACCATACGGGCAGAAAGAAATACGCACCATGTGGATTGAAAAGCCCCCGACTTTCAAATACCAGCTGTACTGACAAAAACGTGAGAGACACCCATGCTCCAAATTCGCCAAAGAGTTTTTTGCATATGAAAAATGTCGTAGCGAGAAAAATGGCGATGAGCATCACCCACCACCATCCGACGATGACTGGATTTCCCTGACCGATGAGATACGCAGGGTACATGATATACAGCCATAGTGGTCCGTGAAAAAGTCCGGCGGTCGATGATCGGGGGCCAATCAAGATGAGCTTCTTTTGGTCAATCTCCCGAAGGAGATGAAAATCCCTGGCGATGTCAGTCATAAACCATACGTCGCCATGGATCACATACCATGCGCTACAGATCAGCATGCCCACGACAAATAGAAAGGGACCGATGCGTAGAATATTTTTTGTGATGGTGTTCATATACTGTCATTCCCGACATGATCGGGAATCTACGTATACATTTCCTTCTCTCTGGATCCCCGCCTTCGCGGGGATGACAGAAAAAATGTCTTCCTATACATGTATAGTTAAGCCTGTCTCCTATTCCTTGCCGTGTATCGAACAATAGCGATGAGGATACAAAGCGTCCCATACCACACTAAGCGTTCAGCAGTAAAAAATATCCATCGTGAAAAAAGCGGCACAGCAAGAAGGTAACAAAGAAGTCCCGCATATACGAAAATTTTTGCCCCTGCTTGTCTGAGCAAAAATACTATGATCCCTGCTGCTAGGATGTCTTGGATTTTCATGATGTTTTACTATTTTTTGGTTTTTTTGTGTCATCTGGATACGCAAAAAGGACGAGAACATAGAGAACCATCCCGATCAGACCTATCCTGATGCCAACTTCCACATACCCATCTGGCATATATCGAACCGTCGCATTCCCAAATTTTTCTGAAAGGTCAAAGCTATTAAGACCATCTGCTGTTTTTTGAGACCGGATCATCATATCACCGAACGATAGGTACCAATGTGGATCGTAGTTTTCGGAAAACACCAGCGTCTTCCCACCACCCGGTACAACGATGGTGTATTCTGCCGGATGCACAGCCCTAACATCATCTACCGGACGATCTGCAACATCACCCGGAATCCAAAATCGTCCATGATGTGACTGCGTTTCAAATACCGATACTGTGCCGTATCGGACTAGTTCTTTGAGCCATGGGATAGTGCGAACGGTGGCGAGTGTGAGTGCGTGTTTTTTTGCATCAAAGGTGCGGTCCGTCAAAAAAAGCTCCCCAAGACTATCGTCCGGAACGACTACATACCGCACTCCCCACCGACTGAGCTGGGCTGCCATGGTCGCTTCACCTAAGCGTTTGACGATGTCACTATCGTCCGAAAGCGCAAATGCGCTTTTTGCACTTATCATCGGATGGTCTGATGAGCTATACCCAAATCTCTGACTACCGGGAACCCAGAGTGTCCGAAAAAATCCAGGCTCCCCAACTATGTCATTTTTCAGCCGGACGTACCCATCTGGAACGTTTTGGAGCTCAAAGATTTTGGTCTCACCAGTCCATATAGTACGAATGGAGAAAAGCCAAAACATGACAGAGCATACGATTACAATCGTTCGTTTTGACTCCCCCACCCGGCCAAGCACAAAGCCAATCGTGCTTGGGATGAGATAGCTATATGACAGCGCGACCAACAGATACCATTTGGTCGGATCCCGAAACATCACAAATCCCGGAATGTGCTCAAATAGCCACTCATATACAAACCCAAATGGTTCCTGTACGCCTTTTGCCAAAAATGCTCCGACGAGTGCGGTGATAGAAAAAAAGATGATGCGGCGGCGGGTGGCGGCGTTTTTTTCCTCGCCGACCCAAAGAAGGGATGCAAACGCTAGGACGGGGATCAAAAGAAATTCTGGCTGAAGAAAATAGGTCTTTCCAAAGATATTTTCGGGCAAATTAGGGAGAAGTAGCGATAGTGCGTGGGAGAAATCTGCAAATGAAAAATATGAAAGCGACCAAACACCTGTGTATTATTCGCCTAA
>CAZQGM010000079.1:0-6198 GCA_964592885.1 uncultured Gammaproteobacteria bacterium | reverse complement strand
CTACTCCTGGGAGTGGGATATGAGCAAACAGCCGAAATACAAGAAGCATTGCAGCCGTAAAAAGGATCTTCCGTCTAATATCCGGAGTTTTCCACGCATTGATAAGAGGTGATAAAATTGCGTTCATGGGAACAGTCACTACGATACCCCGAACTGAACACTGTTTGCAAGTGTTATTTTTTCCCAAGCTTCTCAAGTGCTGCTATCACACCCTGTGATGCTGGGACATTGAGGATGAGGTGTGCTGTGGGTGTAGTTTTCCCTAAGATTTTCACATGGGTTACATCATCTCGAATAATGCCTTCCTTTATGAGAAGTTCGAGTGTCACGGTTGTCCCGGCTTTTAAGCCTGACAATTTTGAGATGTCCAAAGGAAATGGCTTTGGGGATACTGGTTTATTGCGAAGCTTTCCGCGCTTGAGTGGCAAGCGCTTCGTCAGTGCTAATTGTCCACCTTCGAAGTCAAGCTTCATGTTTCCTCGGGAATTTTGACCTTTGGTTCCACGACCACCGGTTTTCACTTTCCCTGATCCATGTCCACGCCCCATGCGCTTCTTGCTTCTTTCAACGAGTGTATAGTGTGCTAAAAGTGCCATATATAAACCTCACCCTTTATGCTTTTACAACAACCTTGGTTTGCGAGCGCAGTTGTTTGAGTGCTTCAAGCGTCGCATAGACGTTTGATGCCTGATTTTTACTGCCAAGGATTTTACTGACGATATCTCGAATTCCAGCGGCTTCTACGACAGCGCGCACTGCGCCACCGGCGATAACGCCTGTACCAGCTGGCGCCGGCTTGATAAGGATCTGTGCTGCACCGCGCTTGATACGAACTTCATGAGGGATACTTTTTCCCTTCATAGGTACCAAAATCATGTGCTTTTTGGCATAGCTGACCGCTTTTTTTACTGCGTTTGCCACTTCTGGTGCACCGCCTAGGCCCACACCGACTTTCCCTTTTTTGTCACCGACGACGACAAGCACGGAGAATCCGATTTTATTGCCACCTTTGGTTTTCTTGGAAACCCGGTTTACCTGTACTACTTTTTCTTCGTATTCTGATGATCGACCATGATTGTCACTCATACCGTCACACCTCCCTGCCGGATGCCATCGGCAAACGCTTTAACTACACCGTGATATTTATTCCCACCGCGATCAAAAACGACCGCTGTTGCACCAAGTTTTTTGACGGCTTCAACTGTCAGCTTAGCAAGCTCAGCCGAGGCTGCCATATTTGTCTTCATGACTGAAACTGTCATAAGTGTTTTCCCGGATCCGTCATCAACGAGCTGTGCATACAATCGATAATGAGATCGTTGGAATGCGACGCGTGGTCGAGATAGTGTCCCTTTGACCACTGCGCGGATGCGAGCAACTCTTTTTCCGCGTTTCTGTTTGATTGTCGGTTTGGTTATCATACGTTATTTGCCTCCACCACCCACTGCTTTAGCTGACTTTCCTGCCTTCTTGCGGATGTGCTCACCTTGATATTTGATTCCTTTACCTTTGTATGGTTCCGGTGGACGAATCTTCCGGATATCTGCTGCCATCTGGCCGATAAGCTGTTTATCGATACCTGATACGACAACTTTACCATCAACAACTGAATAGGTGATGCCAGGAGCTGGCACCATCGTCACTTGATGAGAAAATCCTACAGATAATGTCAAATTTGTGCCTGTCATCGTCGCGCGATATCCGACACCGACGAGCTCAAGAGTTTTGGTCCATCCGGTCGACACTCCAACAATGTTGTTTGCAAGGATCGCGCGTATCGCTCCATGCAGTGCCTGTGCAGGGCGTCCGGTTCGAGCCTGCTCAATAGTCACAGTCTGACCATCAACGACTACTTTGATACCCATAGGAGTGACAAGCGATAATTCGCCTTTTGGTCCTTTCACTGTCACGTTTCCTGGCGTAATCGTCAGAGTGACAGTGGTTGGGAGGGTAATTGGTGTGAGTCCTATCCGTGACATACGTTTTGATTCCTTTGTGGTGTTACCAGATTTCAGCCATGACTTCTCCGCCGATGCCGAGTTTTCGAGCTTCGCGATTGGTCATAATGCCCTTTGATGTTGATACGATTGAAAATCCTAAACCGCCGATGACTGATTTGAGTTCGGTAGCCCCTACATACCATCGTAGTCCAGGCTTACTGATCCGCTTGATCCCTACGATTTTCGCTTTTTTTCCTTCGTACAGGATCTCGATACTGAGGGATGCTTTTGGATCTTCACCATGTTTTGCCACAGCACCCACATACCCCTGGCGGGAGAGAATCATTGCGACCTGATATTTCAACTTCGAAAATGGAAGTGAAATTTGTGATTTGCCAGCCATTCCGGCATTTCTCACTTGGGTCAACATGTCACCGATTGGATCTGTAACCATAATGCTAATTTTGTCTATATGCGTGTTCGTCTATTTTTATGACGCAGCGCACATAGTCCTTACTCCTTATTCCTTTACCACGATGCTTTCACCACTCCCGGCAATTCGCCTTTGTGTGCGAGTTCTCGGAAACAAATGCGACAAATACCAAATTTACGCATATATCCCCGCGGTCGTCCACACAACTGACATCGGTTGTGCATCCGAACCGGAAATTTTTGTTTCTTTTGAAATTTTACTATGTCTGAAAGTTTCGCCATACGCTCCTTTATATATATTATTTCTCAAATGGTAATCCAAGTTTGGTGAGAAGCAACCGTGCTTCTTCATCATTTCTTGCTGTCGTTACAAATGTCACTTCAAATCCCCGCACTCGATCAACTGTCGAGTAATCGAGCTCAGGAAATATAGTTTGCTCTTTGATACCAAGGGTATAATTACCATTACCATCAAAGCCTTTTTTAGAGATCCCTCGAAAATCACGGATACGTGGCATAGCGACATTTACGAGTCGGAGGAAAAAATCACTCATCCGCTTAGCTCGTAGCGTGACTTTGATACCGATTGGATCCCCTTCACGTGTCTTGAACGTTGCGATCGCTTTTTTGGCTTTTGTCACGATTGGCTTTTGGCCAGTGATGACACCAAGTTGTTCACTCATTTTTTCAATCGTTTTTTTATCTTTGATCGCTTCGCCCATGCTACAGTTGATGGATATTTTGACGAGTTTCGGAATAGCCATAGGATTTTTGATCCCCAGCTCTTTTTCGAGTTCTGGCAAAATATTTTTCTGATAATTGTCGTTAAGAGTATTCATAGCTATACCGTTATATGTGCTGCCCACATTTTCTACAAATCCGTGTTTTATCTGTTTTCGTCACTAAAAATCCGACGCGTGTTTGCTTACCGCATTTAGGACAAATGAGTGCAACTTTGCCCATAGAAAGGGGTCGTGGCTTCTCGACGATCCCACCAGCTGTTTTTTCGTCACGCTTCTTGAGGTGCTTTTTGTACATATTCACCCCAGGAACAACGACCGAATATTTATCGGCAAGCACTGACTCGATACGACCCTTGCGGCCCTTATCTTTTCCTAGTGTTACGATGACTTCGTCGTTTTTCCGGAGTTTCATAGGCTTAATACATCTCAAGTGCCATACTGGCTATCTTGTCGAATCCTTTCTCTTTGATCTCACGTGCGATCGGTCCGAACACACGGGTACCTTTTGGATTTCTATCTTTCATGTTGTCGATGATGACACCTGCGTTATCATCAAATCTGATATAGCTTCCATCGCGGCGTCCAATTTCCTTACGGGTTCGGACGATTACGACTTTCACCATTTCGTCATCTTTGACCATCCCGAGCGGATCGACGCGCTTGACGACACACTGGACGATATCCCCCACGGTCGCAAATGATCGTTTTGAGGAACCATAGATGTGGATGACCACCATCCATGAGACGCCTGTGTTATCTGCTGGAACTAGTTTTGTTCGTCGTTGAATCATACGCTTTTTATTTCACCAATTCTGTTACGATAAAATGCTTTGTTCTACTTATCGGTTTGACTTCAGCAATTCTCACCATCTGACCCACTTTGACTTCCATCCCTTCGACATGCGCCGCATGGCGATGGGTCGTCTTCATGGTCTTTCGATACAGTGGATGTCGTCGCATCTCGATCACTGCTACCACGACGGTATTCGTCATTGAGGTAGACATGACTTTTCCAACCAATGTCTTGGTTTTTTTGACTACTGGTGTCACGACTGTTTCTGTATCTGTTTTTTTCATACTCGTATCCTTTTTTATTTGCTTTCAGCCGCTTTCATGGCTTTCACCGTCAAAAGCACTGCGATTTCCCGTCGGATATTTTTTCGCTCACGGGTATTTTTTGCTTGCTTGGTATATCGACCGATCTTGCCCACAGCAACGGTTTTTTTGAGTTCTGATACACGCTTTGTGATATCAGAGACGTCCATGCTATGAATCTGATCAATCTGTTGTCTTTTCATATAATACCTTTTTGGATAAACTTACTTAAAACCGGCAATTTTGCTGATGCAAGTCGCATAGCTTCCTTTGCTGTTTTCATTGGAATACCTGCCATCTCAAACATCACACGTCCTGGCTTGACGACACACACGTACTCTGCGATGTCGCCTTTACCACTACCCATGCGTGTCTCTGGCGGTTTTTTCGATACCGGCTTTGATGGAAATATTCGGATCCATACGCGCCCACCACGATTGGTATAGTGCGTCAGTGCTCGGCGAGCAGCTTCGATTTGGCGGCTAGAAACCCATCCGTCAGTCGTTGCTTTCAAACCGAATTCTCCAAAAGCCACGGTGTTTCCTTGGGTAGCGATTCCTGTCCGCTTCCCCCTGAATTCTTTTCGATGTTTTGCTCGTTTTGGTGCCAACATATATTATTTCGCTTTTTTACAAATCCATACTTTTACGCCGATATATCCTGATTTTGTGAGAGACGGAACTGCCGCAAAGTCGACTTCCTCACGAATGGTGGAAAGTGGGACTGTCCCTTGACCAAACTTCTCGTGACGTGCGATTTCTGCGCCATTGATACGACCTGATAATGCGATTTTTACACCTTTCGCCCCTGCACCCATCACCCGCTCGAGTGTCTGATTACATACACGCTTTGTGGGCATGCGGCGAGCTAGTTGGTCAGCAATCGCAGTAGCGACGAGATACGCTGAAAGATTTGGCTCTTTGATTGGCTCGACGGCAAGCTCTACTTTCACTTTTCCATCATCGACAAGTGCCCCATGCTGACGATTCAGTCGCCGCTCTTTGCGATGCTTTGCTAGGAATGTCTCAATAGTTTTTTTCAATTCTTCAAGGCCACTCCCACCGCGACCAATGACCATACCTGGCCGTGATACGTGGAGTGTCAGGGTCAATTTATTTATGGCCCGATCAATCTCGACTTCTGCGATACCAGCGGGTTTCAGACGAAGCGTCAGATATTGCCGGAGCTTCACGTCTTCGATGAGAAGTTCCTTATATCTGCGATCATCGGCAAACCACCGGGAGACCCAAGTAAAGACTGTCCCGACGCGAAAACCTTTTGGATGAATTTTTTGACCCATACCTTATTTCTCCTTGGAAACGCCGTCTGTCAAGACGACGGTGACGTGTGTCATTCGTTTTTTGTATGCGTGTGCCATACCTCGCGATACCGCATGAAAACGCTTCATCGACGGTCCGCCCATCACCTCTACACGAGAAAATGTCCAGTTGGTAGCATCAATTCCTTGTTGCTTTGCATTTGCAACTGCAGAGTTGACGAGTTTGATAAACGGCTCAGCTCCCGCTTTATCCATCTCGGAAAGAACCCGGAGAGATCTAGCCGCGGTAAGAGGCCTGATCGCATCACCAATAAGCCGAAGTTTTCGGGTACTGGTGCGGATATATTTGGCTGTTGCTCGTGTTTCCATACTATAAAAATAAACTTGTTACGTTATGTTTTGTCCATTGTACGCTTCGTGACTTGTCCATGACCGCGGAAGGTTCGGGTCGGAGAAAATTCCCCAAGCCGGTGTCCTACCATCGATTCATTTATAAATATTTCGATAAATGTCCGTCCATTGTGAACCGCAAATTTTGCTCCCACGAATTCCGGTGGAATCTCGCACGCGCGATTCCACGTCTTGATTGGTCCGTGATCTGCACCCGCCCGTTGTTTATTGGCCTTGACGATCAATTTCGGGTCTATATATGGTCCTTTTTTACTGCTTGGTGCCATACGATTCCTTTTTATCGTTTATACGTAGGAAA
>CAZQGM010000078.1:0-6214 GCA_964592885.1 uncultured Gammaproteobacteria bacterium | reverse complement strand
TTCGTTTAGCCAAAAGCGGTATGCGATTCATGAGATAGACAGACAGCACAGCAAAAAATGATGCCGGCACATCAGGAAGGATGGTTCGACCATAATACACAGAGTATGGGAGAAATGAGATGAAAAAGAGTGTCATGATTCCAGCGATAATCCCATACATACTATCGATGATAAATGCAGCGAATATTGCTGTCCCTACTGATGCCATGATTGATAGAATTCGAAGTGACATTTCTATCGTGAGTGTCGGGAACACGCGATGAAGCACTACACCAGCCGCTTGATATAGAGGAAATTCGACAAACCGATACCCTTCTGGATTATCTTGCCCAGTTTGGATATTTGATACATCATCATATCGTGGATGGAGAAGGTCCATCCCTTGAACTTCGAAATTTCGTGCAACTGCTGCAGTGTCAGCTTGTCGCCAGCTATGCCAGTCAGCGATAGGTCCATTGAAATGATACAGCCGTACACCAACTGCTCCAATGACGATCAGCACCCAAACGACAAATGCGATAGTTTTTTTATACTGTTCTAGCATGGCTTTTGGTTACTTCCGGTTGATACACTGATCCCGCACCACTCGGGATGTGAGCAAACTCTTTACGGTATCTCTTATTTTTGTACAGGTGCTTCCAATGGTTTGATGACCTCTAGCGCTCGTTTCATCACATATCCGTCAAAGATAAATGCTTCTTTATCTCCACCAGTCATCGGTACCGCAAACGCCTCTTCAACTGTCGTTACCGTATATGCCTTATATGGACTTTGTCTATACATGTGCCATATTGCATCACCTAACCCTGTTGGGAATACCCATGCCCGACCGTATCGGATCGGGACATTTACGAACGCGAAGGTCTTTTCATTTTTTGGCGGGAATGTTTCTGTCTTGATACTTAAAATCGATCGTTCAACGACTGCACCTGCGTACTGCCACTGACGGATCAGTTCCGGAATAGCCCGTATGTTTCCATAGATACTCACACCCATAAGGAAACTGATAAGAGCTACTCCAATGGTGAACTTCTTCCGAATACAAAGTGCCAGTATCGTCATGACTGATATAACGATAAACATGGATGGAATGTACGCATACCGATCCGCAACTCCACCTAAGCCAGTATACGGAAGCATCACGACAAATCCTGCAAGCAACCAGAAAAATACGTCTTTCATCTCCATCACTGTCCGTTTAAACCTCACAAAGAGGGCAATTTTGAGAACCACGATCGCGCCAATAACAGCGGTGAGTGCCGGAAGGTACTGTTTTGCATGCATCCGAAGTGTGGTAAACCAATTGAGGACGTCGGGTCCCGCAAACATGGATGCAACATAGCTTACCGAGTTTGCCACGATATTGACCGGAAGTTTTGCGATCGCATACCCATAGTCCCCGCTTGCGGGTACTGCATCGCTTTTCGTCCTCATCCACCAGTAGAAAAACGGGAGGATCAGACTCGTCACTGATACGGTCCGAAGGCCAAATACTCCCCATGCGATGATCGCGTAGGCTACGGGTGCCAGGATCAACCCATCATAGGATGCCATCGATGCAAATAAGAACATGAATGATCCGATCGTCAAAAGTGTCGACTGGATACCGTGCTTCACAGGAATCCATTGGAGAAGGACAAGTGACCAGATAAGAAAAAATCCTGCAAGCAAACTACTTTGACCTGATATCCAGATGAGGTTTTCGTGATGGACCGCCATGCTGACGAAAAATACACTTCCCAAGATCAGTACTGGTGTCGATGCGTTGCGCGCGCGAGCCAGTAGTACGATTCCCAGTGTCGTGCCAAGCATCAGCACAAATGACATGATATGGTACCCGATTGGCTTGAGCCAGAAAAGTGAAAAAAGCATGAAATACCACATCTTCGGAATTGGCCGGTAGAAAAATCCTGTCGCCTCCGAGAAATATGACGGGAACTCACTGATGCGACTTTCGGCAGCCCACCGTAGCCATGTGAAATCATCACCGATGAAATATACGGAAAACATTGCGTTCCATATATAGATACTGAAAATAAAGATATAGATTCCAAGCATCACAGGATGGGTAAGCAACCGCTTCATAAAATCAAGGTATGGAATTGGTGACACGCCGTCGACTCTCGAAAGGATAGCAATCGCCACCCCCAAAAGAAGATAGACGGTAAATGCGACCTTTGACGCCTCAAATACGTCGATTAATACTGCATTTACTAAAAGTCCTACCATACCTCCAAACAGTCCGACGACAAATGACCGTTCGAGTCCTCCTAGGCGAGTGTATCGAGTAACAAATAGATAAAATGCGTATGCCAGAAGTCCCAAGAATGCGACTGTGCCAAGTATCCCCGTTTCCCCGAGCATCCGGTGATAATCTCCGTCTACTGCATTGGAAAGCGATGAAAACCCACTCCCGAGGAGCATATTTCTTTTAAATGCTTCCATGGCACGTGGCCACTGTCCTTGCATGCGGGTCGTGATGGAGATGTCATACACAAGTGCTTTTTGGATAAGAAAACTTCCAGAAATCGTGGCCATTTCTCCCGATCCGGTCGCTAGATCCCGGCTGTCATAAAACGTGACGGTGTCCACTTTTTTATCAGGAACAGTCGTTTGATTTGGAACACTGATAAATTCACTGCCCTTAGGAAGGGTATCCTCATCAGGCCGAGCTTGAACTTCAAGTGTTGCTTGCTTTCCTTCGATCGATTCAAGTGTACCGATCGGCTTTCCGGTTGAAAGATCGACGACCACGTTGCTCATCTGAAACGTTTTGTAAAATCGTTCAGCCATACCGCCTACGAGATTCATGGTGAGAAAACTCATGATGACAAATGGGATGATATAGAGCGGCTTTTTGTGCCACAGGTACATAGCAGACACGGAAATGATGTAGACGCCAAATGACGTGCGGGATGCCGTAAAAAGGAGCATGATAACCCCTAAAAACCCAGTAAACCAGAGTAGTGCTTTTTTCCACAGTTCTTTCACTCCAAAGCAGAAGCTCCATACGAGAGGAATGATGACGACGAGGTATGCAGCTACATCATAGTGTCCGCCAAATGTCGACGGAAATCGTGCTGTCGAGGGTAACCGTAGTGGGATACCTTTGGCAAATTCCTCGTTCATGGTGAGAAATGCTGGGAACCCCAAAAATTTCTGACCAAACCCATAAAGACTCACAAGTGCAAGCGTCGCAGTGATAGTGATCACGAGTGGGTGGAGGCTTTTTTTCAAACGAAATGTTTCAAATCCCAGGAAAAATACTGATAAATATTCAAATCGCCTGATATAGTGAAGTACTCCAACTTTTGGAAATAGCAACCCTCCTAAGTGTGGAAAGATGAAAATGAGCGCTGATACAAGCGATATACCGCCAACCCCCAGATATATCGCAATTGGAACAGTAAGCGGTGTGTTTGGAAAACGTTTTTCTTTGAGATAAAACATCCCGAGGATGGCGACAGACACTGCGACGAGAACATCTTCTACCCGGATATAGACCCATGATTGGGCGACATCGAGAAGAGGCAGTTTTGGATACAACGGGATAAATGCCGTAAAAAACAGCACGAGTCCCATGAGTATGATGTCTTTATATGATGCGATACGCTTCAGCATAGATATCACGGAGTTCCGCGTCGCCGGTGAAAAGTCCATACACCCATGCCCCGGCAGCTTTCGTCTTTAGCATAATTCTCAATAATCCCAAAGAGCTCGAAGAGTAAAATTTTGTATAAAAATAGACAAACCCCTTGTAGATATTTAACACAGGACCTTTGCGTCTGTTTGTCGAGCTTCCGCCGCCAAGGTGAATGATGTGGGATGGATGATAAAATGTCGTTTTGTATCCTTTTTGTTGTGCACGATAAAGAAGATCAATCTCCTCCATATACATGAAAATCTTTTCATCAAATAAAAGATCATCCATAAATGCACTTTTATGAGCGATGAACGCAGCTCCAGACACCCAATCAACCTGGATAGTTTTATTTGGCGACCATCTGGTTACCCCAAGGCGATCGCCTCGCAAAAACATAATGACAAATACTATCCATGGCGAGAAAAATGGGCCACACGAGGTTTGTGGCGTTCGATCCATGTTAAAAAGTTTTGGTCCGACAAATTCTTTGGGGTGCTTACTGGCGTAATCATACAGACGTTCGATGCTGTGTTCCTGAACAATTGTGTCTGAGTTGAGAAGAAAAACCAGTTTGCCTTGGGCTTTTTTGATTCCTTGGTTATTTGCCCGTCCAAAGCCTACATTTTCTTTATTAGCGATGATAACTGTCTTCGGGTACTTTTTTGCGATCATTTCAAGTGTGCCATCCGTCGAAATATTATCGACCACGATGACTTCATAGCGTATCTTTGATGTGGCCAGATTTGTTTTGATGGAAGCTAAGCACTGGTCAGTGAGTGCTTTTGTGTTGAAACTGACGATGACGATGGATAGATCCATAACCATAAGATATTGATTTTACTGGAACCAACGGGCAAACTTCAAGGTATAGGTGAGATTTTGACTTCGAGGCTTGATAAACCGCGCTGGCACACCACCGACGACTGTGTAGGCCTCCACGTCTTTTGTGACGACTGCGCCGCTAGCAATGACAGCGCCCTTTCCGATGCGAACTCCAGGCAGTATAGTGACTCTCGTACCGATCACGACGTAATCTTCGATGATGACAGGGGCGCCGATAGCACGAAAATTGGTGTCATCGATATCGTGCTCCATCGTAAATATCTGCACGTTGCCAGCAATAGATACATTGTTTCCAATTACAAGTGGTCTGATCGTTGGGCTCAAAAATTCACGAATATACGATAGGTATCCTGATTTTTTTCCCGACCCATCACGCACCATGCGACCATCCAAAAATGCATCATTACCGATGATGGTATTGTGTCCTATTTCGATCCCTGTTGGCTGATCAAATCGTGCGAGCCAATGAACTGATGTATCTTTTCCGATTTTGATACGAAAAAAGTGCCGATACAGAAATAGTCGGATAGTATGACTAGGAATAAGTCCCGTCAGTGTCGATAGATAGACCCAAAAATCGATAAGAAATCGCATATTTTATTTGTCCAACGCTATTTTTTCTAAAATGGCGAGTGTCTTTTTTCCGGCCTCTTCCCAACTGAATTTTTTCACCTGTTCATATCCGCGTTTGATACGAAGCCTTCCCTGCATGAGGTTCCGCTCTCGAACGGAAGCTAGTAGTCCCCGCGCGATATCAGCGACGTTTTCTGGGTGTACATACACACCTGCTTTTCCGGCTATCTCAGGGAGACTTGAGACATCGGAGACCACAACTGGGCACCCATAGGCCATTGCCTCAAGGACTGGTAATCCAAATCCTTCGTACAGAGACGGCAATGCGAATGTCAGTGCATGACTGTATAGCCCTGGCAAATCTGCATCAGGTACGGACTCTAAAAACTTGACTCTATCTTCCACACCATATTTTTTTGGAGCAGTGATTATATCATCGACAAGCCATCCTTTTTTTCCGACGATGACGAGGTCGACCACGCCAAATTTCTGCTTATTTTTTTTCAAGAACTCGGAAAAGGCCTCAATGAGCCGGGTGTAGTTTTTTCTGGGTTGGATAGTGCCGACCGACAGGATATAGTGATCGGCAATATCGTATTTCTTTGTTAGTGTAGATACCTCACTGACTGGTCTTTTTTGATCGTGTGAAATCATGGGAATATTGAGCCCGGGATATGTGACTGTGACCTTCGTAGAAGGTACCCGGTATCTGTCCAGTATAGCATTTCGGCTAAATTCACTGATAGTGAATATGGCATCAGCATGCTTTGCACCGTACGCGGTCCAATGGACGAGCTGATGAAGATCCTTGGGCCTAAAAAGCTCTGGATATGATAGAAACGACAAATCCATGATAGCCATGACACGAGAAATGGGTACGAATCGTGGGATATAGTGCGTCGGAGAAAAAACGACATCTGGTCTATTTTTTTCTATCATCAGTGCGATCGGGAGACCGATAAATGTCCATAGTTTTTTGGGGGCGACCACCCGGTAGACCCAGTATGGCGTTTCCGCTGGCATATCTGGAAGTGGCGCATCTGGAAGATATACTATGCATTTTGTAGCATTTTGTTTCCTGTTTCCTGTTTCTTGTGCATGTGTAAACGACTTTCCCACCTCTTCATAGAGCCGCATGAGAATCTCATAGGCATA
>CAZQGM010000077.1:0-6241 GCA_964592885.1 uncultured Gammaproteobacteria bacterium | reverse complement strand
TGCTTACCGCAGTAAGCACTGGTTTACCAGTCATCATGAGGACGCTATGGTCACGAAGAATATTTTTTCCGGTGCTCCGTACACATCCAGTGTCTATGTCCGTAGCACAGGAGGAAAGCGAACGGATATGCCACGTCAACACGATAAGCTGGATACCGATCACAGACATGTATACACAGAGTATCACGAGGAAAATACCAAAGTACGTTGCTACACGTTTAGGGATATGCGACCCGTCAGCTTTCGGTGTGGCATATAAATCTGCAATTGTTTGTTTAATTCTCTGCTGATCAATCGATCGCATAAATGGACTAATCTTCTCCTTGGTTTCCGAGGTATCGACCTGAGTCATTTTTTTCTCTTGAATAGGATGAATCTTTCCACTCTGGCTTTCTTGGGTTTGATCAAAAAGTCTGTGCACCGTGTGTCGCGTCTCGAGATTATCGACAACCGGTACCACAGGAGTATGGGCTTTTTTTTCGGTGTGGTGTGGGACTTCGTGCGTATCTACATCATCACTTTGACGTACCTTTTCAATCATCTGAAGTACGGGTATAGGTTTGAGGACAGTATCCGCAACTGGCGCAACTGAGTGGTGGACAAAACATTGGTCTTTTCCTATGAAAAAAAATGTGAGTGCGTCACCCAGCATCGCGTGGTCCATCGATACAAATCCGGACAAAAAAACCTTATGGCCACTTTTCAATATCTCATCTGAAACCACTTTGGTTTCTGACCACATCCATAAAAGCACTTTCGACTTCTTTAGTGGTACGTTTGCGAGAATGTATTTCACGAAATTATGGTCACCAATGACGATAGTGTATGAGGGTTCTTCAGTGATATTTTTATTCACGAATACCTGACACCCGTTTTGGGAAAAATATTCACGCACGGCTATTACTGAAGGCTCATCGGCTGTATAGAGTGCGACAATCGGTAATTGTGTTTGAGATACGTTCATACCTATCCTAGTACTATACCTCCATTATGCAGGAATAGCTTGCATCATTATCACAAATACAAATACCGAAAACAATTCACCGAATCCATACGGAAAATATACAACTCACTAACCTAACATGAGCAAGCCTATGTACACGTGAGAGACACATGATTAACACATGATTTACACATGATTTACACATGATTTACACATGATTTACACATGAGAGACACATGAGTGACACATGAGAGACAGATGAGAGACACATGAAAAGGACACGTGAGGATGTACAAATTAGGAGTTTATAAAGGACTAGTTTTAAGAAGTAGTGGTCCCCTTTTCTCTACCCCAAAAAAGCTAAAACATCATGGCATCGAGGGCTTGATTTACCATGCGATCTGCATGACTATTTTCTTCACGAGGAATGTACATATATGAAACTGATCCGTGAATTTGGCCTTCGCATTTTTTGACTTGTTGGGCAAGTTCTTTCATTTTGATGTCTTTAATTTTATATACGCCTGACAGCTGTCGTACGACTAACTGCGAATCAAGACACATGCAAACGTCAAGAGTCTCCCCTTGTGGATTGCTGATGATCCACTGAAGCGCGCGAAGTGCTGCTGTGTATTCGGCAACATTGTTTGTCGTAACACCGATGCACTCCCCGATCTCTGTTAGAAGTTTCCCATCTCTTTCGATCACGACACCAATTGCTGCAGGGCCTGGATTACCCCTCGAGCCACCGTCTGTATGTACCGTAAGCGTTTTCGTTTCCATGCACGACAGTGTACTTCGTCATACAAATTTTGGCAACACGTTACACATGGTTAACACATGAGAGACACGTGAGAGACACGTGACCCGCCGTCGTCCCGCTAGGCGGGACTTTGGCGGGCGAAGGAGACACGTGAGAAATTTACAATGTATAATTTGAAATTTGAAATGCAACGTGATGGACACATGACCCACCGTCGCCAAGGCTATGGTGGACGAATGAGACACATGAGAAACACATGAGAAGTACGTGAGGCAGGGGAATAGCACTATTTTGCTCGTAGCCCGTGCCTATGAAGTATGTAGACTGACGAAAGAAGAGTAAGAACTTCAGAGCCGACGGTCGTCCAGGCAGCCGCGATATATCCAAAGCGGGGAATGCATATGATATTTACGAGCGCATTTACGACAAACGATACGGTGTAAATCAGAACTAATGGGCGACGAAGTCCCAGCGTAACCATAAGCCACATAGTTAGACTAGAAAGAAAAAAAATAGGGAGCCCCAACGATAAAACCCTAAAGGGAAGTATCGATGGTGCAAATTCAGATCCAAATACCACAATAAGTGGTGCTCCAAGAATACAAAGGATGGCGACGACAGATCCGCCAATGCCGAGAAGTTTTATAGATCTTTCTACATATCGCGCAAATGTGTCATGTGTATGAGCGGCATACGACGCAACCAAAAATGGATACATGGCATTCATGATGAATGTAGGAATGACGAGAGGAACTTCAAACAATTTGTACGCCAACCCGTATACGCCAAGTGATTCTTTAGGAAGCATGAACGACATAAGGAGACTATCGATACGAAAATAGACGACATTAATTAGAAGGGTAATGCCAAGTGGAAGGGCAGTAGTCGAAAGCTCAATCAACCGTTTGGTTTGTGTCTCTATAGCGATGTGTTCTTTTTTACCCGCGAGCATCATGGATACTCCTGCAGTAACACACGATCCAAGTACGAGGGAAATAAGTCCAGCGAATAATCGTCCAGACTGAGACGCATATGGCATCGCGATGGCTATAAACCCAATCGACATAAGGGATCCGATAAACAGTGCAGTCGTTGCATCTTTATATGCATGTGCTTTTTGGAACACAGCATTTGCTGTCGTGATCATCGATTGAAAAAATATCGATGAAGCAAATAAAAGAACGCCGAATTTCACGGGGGAAGTGAATCCACCCGTAGATGTCTCGGGAAGAAGGTATGTAAAGACAAGGCACGTTGCTGTAGCAACGAGTGCGATCAGACTCCGGGTCGTTAGAAGTGATGGAAAATATGCGTGCGTTTTTTTGGCATCAAGTTGAATATATGCAGCATTTAATCCAAAGTCAGTGGCGACAGTAAACAGTCCAACAAATACTGTGACTTTCGTGTAGTCACCATACCCGGCGACGCCAAGGTAGCGAGTCAACAGCATGCTGACACCGAACGTCGTCGCACTTGTGATTATCTTACCGATAATCTGATATGCAGTGTTGGAAGCAACGATTCGTGCAGTGGACATATGTACATTGTAACGAACTCCAGGGGAGAAAAGCGAATTGATGATGGTACGGGTGCAGTAGTTTTACACATGCCCTGCCAAAAAAATCGTACGCGGAACTTGTATGCTACATCATGGATGTAGCATTGGATACTGTACACCAAGGGAGTACGCGGGGAATTTTACGAATGCACGCGTCCGTCATGCGCGAGAAATAGACAGCCCACCAATAGCGCAAACAGTAGTCGACCTTGCTGTAGTGTCGTCGGATAGTGATCAATCATCCCAAGAAGCAACACTGCGATACATGCCAACATCCATGGCTTTGCATCATGCAGTTTCTTTTTGTCACGAAAATCAATATACATATTTCCCAAAAATATCATCCATAAAATAAAGACAAGTACTCCGATGATGCCAGTCTCAGACACATGCAGCATGTATATAGAATGGACTGGTTGAAGAAATGTCATAGAACGAAGTGTCGTCATAGAAGGGAGATGATAGGTAAATGTCCCAAGGCCGACACCCACTATCGGAGAAGACTGAAATTGACGAACGGCCGCAGTTGCAAGGGATACTCTCATGTCGACCGATTCAGTTTTCGTGCTAAAAGTAGATACCACAAATAATCCGATGACTAGTGAGACCGCGACGGGAACTATCTGTACAAAGATAGGAAGGCGGCGAATCCTACCGCCAAAAATAAAAAGCATCAGCAGGATAAAGACTACCCATGCAGAACGACTGAATGTCAGAAAGAGTGCGGCTACTCCAGTGCACATCGTCACGAGTGTGCCCATCCGTATATACATATGTTCCAAGGTAGGAAATCGGCGCGCGTACCACATCAGTGGGAGAGTCGTCGCAAGAAAGCCTCCCAATACATTTGGATGAGGAAACGTCGCATACGGACGCATGAGATATGGACATACTGATGACGAAACACTCATCGAACGTATGTCTGTTATGGGTGATGGAAGGCAAAAAGAAAGCTTCGCTATACCAGGTGTGTGAAGATCAAATGTCCGCTCGCCAAGCCACCAAAAAATTCCACCAATCGATGATTGTACAAACCATTGAATGATGCCAAGAAATGACGAGTACAATAGTGCAATGGTAAGTGGTACAACAATCATGTGCATAGAAATATTTGATGATGCCATATACCATACGATGCCAATGCCCTGAAACACACGAAGCCACGCGATCGCAGTGATAAGTGGAATGGGGGAGACACTGATATTTATACCAATGAACGCACAACTTATCACAATAGCAATCAGTATCATGCGGCCATATCCTGATGGATAACGGAATGGTCGCACATCACGATGAATGATTTTGAATATGAGAAAGCTCACCATCACAAAAAGAAATACGATGTCCGTGACAAAGAGGGTAGGGGAGAGATAGTCTATTCGTCGTCCTAATACAAACGCGGCATCAGGCCACGTGTGATATCCAAGCTGCGACGGCAGTAAAGCGACGAGAAGTGAAAATGCGAGATGATCAATGCGGATGTTGGTGCGCGAAAAGAAATTCATACAGTGTAACCATTTGTATGATAGCCAATACCTATCCATGCACGCAAACAGTGCCACCGATCAGTCTGGGGATGAGAGATATAAATGACGTCTTATTCAGTTGGGGATTGCTCTGCGGCTGGTTCTTCAATAGGCGCCTCTTCAGCCTTGGGAGAGATGATGAGTGTTCGATCCCGGCCTTCACCCATGGATTCGGTCACAACTCGTTCGTCACCTGATAGTGTCAAATGGATGACGCGGCGCTCGGACGCGGAAAGATGTGGTAACTCAACTGAACGGCCAGTTTCGATGGTGCGATCTGCAGCACGCTGTGCCATATACATAAGCGCTTCTTCGCGCTTCTCACGATAGTCGCCTACGTTGACATAGACGCGCTCCCACTTCTCAAGTTTTTTGGCAACGAGCATAGCAAGCACGATCTGCAAGCTTTCAAGAGTTCGGCC
Source organism: uncultured Gammaproteobacteria bacterium (assembly GCA_964592885.1). GTDB lineage: Bacteria > Patescibacteriota > Microgenomatia > UBA10105 > UBA927 > CAZERT01. The sequence goes on along the minus strand of CAZQGM010000077.1, from coordinate 1,029 downwards.
ATGAAATCCAATAAGAAGACCTGTTTCCTGGGTTTCGATATGGACACGGAATGCTCCTGACTCATCGACATCAACCGTCACCTGACCGACTACGGTCATACGATCAAGCATATCCTGTGCGATTTGTTGGACTATCTGTACTGGTTCCATATATATGAAGGAAAAGGTATCAGGTGTAGAAACCGCGGAAGTCGTAGGCGCGTTTCTATCATCATACCAAGATTTATTTTTTATTTACTTTCAGTTGCTGCATGATACCAAAAAGTCCAAAGATATTCCAATAGAGTGCCAACCCGATTGGAAGAGAGTATGAGAAAAATCCGAACATGATTGGCATCATGAGGGCCATTTGTTTCTGCATCTCGGCCATATCGTCCGGCTTTTTTTCTTCTGCTTTCTCTGTACCTGCGACCGCAACATCTTTCTTTTTTGTCGTGGGAACTATAGTCGGGGTTGCTGGCTTTGGTTTTTCTGGGAGCATCAACTTAGATTGGTACCACTGCAGACCGCCGGTGATGACAGGAATGAGAAGCAGCCACCATCCGTGTTTTTGCCACATGTCTGGTTTCCATCCGAGGTTTCCACCAAAGAAGGTAAAATCGATTGATGAAATTTTCAGGGCTGGAATGTAGAGAAGATTATTGATCTCAGCTATCATTTTCGGCACATCACTGGCACCGAAAAACTGGTAAAACACATTATATAAAGCGATCAGTGCTGGCATCTGGATAAGCATCGGGATACATCCAGCTGCTGGATTAATATTATGTTCTTTATATAACGCTAGTTGTGCTTGTTGAAGGGCGGTCTTGTCATCTTTGTGCTTTTTGGTAAGTTCATCTAAGTGCGGCTTGAGTTTTGCCATGTCGCGCGCGCTTTTTAGTTGTGCATTTGTGAGTGGATATAAAATCAAACGGAAAAAAATTGTCATGAAGATAATAGCAAACCCAAGTGGTCCGGGGAGGTGGAGCCATTCGGCGAGTTTATAAAACGCCATGAGAAGATTAAAAATTGGGTGAATAAATACTG
>CAZQGM010000076.1:0-6341 GCA_964592885.1 uncultured Gammaproteobacteria bacterium | reverse complement strand
GTAGAGCGCTCACTTCGGGTACTCGATGGTGGTATCACGGTTCTTGATGGTGAAGAGGGTGTCCAATCCCAGTCTGAGACTGTGTGGCGTCAGGCAGATAAATACAAAGTGCCACGTATCTGTTTTGTGAACAAAATGGATAAACTCGGCGCTGATCTTGATACGACAGTCAAATCAATCGAAGAACGCCTTGGATGTCGCACTGCTGTCATGGTTCTTCCAATCGGGCGGGAGAATCTCTACAAAGGCAACGTCGATTTATTGACCCGAACATCCCTCATCTGGAACTCCGATGACCTCGGTGCATCGTTTGAAGTGGGTGAGTGTCCAGAAGACTTGAAAGAGGAAGTCGAAAAACGCCGCCACGAACTCGTTGAGCGGATTTCTGAGACGGATGATGTCCTTTTGGAAAAGTACCTCAATGGTCAAGAAATCTCCATTGAAGAGCTCAAAGCAGCGCTTCGAAAAGCGACGATTACCTATCAACTCGTTCCGATTTACGCTGGCACTTCGCTTCGCAACAAAGGTGTTCAGCCACTCCTTGACGCCGTCGTTGACTATCTCCCGTCTCCAATCGATATGCCAGCCGTCAAAGGTACAGACCCAAAGACAGGTGAACCAGTTACTCGCGAGCGCACCCAAGCTGATCCATTCTGTGGACTCGCATTTAAAGTTCAGATCGATCCAAACGTCGGAAAACTCACCTATGTCCGTGTCTATTCTGGCAAAATTGAATCCGGATCATATGCCTATAATTCGAGCAAAGGTGTCCAAGAGCGCATCGGACGTCTGCTTCTCATGCACGCCAATCAGCGCGAAGAGATCAAAGAGGCCTTTGCAGGAGAAATCGTCGCAGTTGTCGGATTTAAAGAAACGATCACTGGTGACACGATCTCTGACATGGAAAAGCCAATTGTATTGGAGCAGATCACATTTCCAGATCCAGTCATCTCGCTTGCTATCGAGCCAAAGACCAAAAATGATCAAGAAAAAATGGGTATCGCACTTCAACGTCTGTCTGAGGAAGATCCGACGTTCAAGATTAAAAGCAACCACGAGACAAACCAAACCATCATCTGGGGCATGGGTGAACTCCACTTGGAAATTCTCGTCGATCGTATGAAGCGCGAATTTAAAGTGGATGCGATCGTTGGCCCGCCACAAGTAGCATATAAAGAAACTATCACCAGAAAAGCAGATGGCGAAGGAAAATACATCAAGCAGACCGGAGGTCATGGCCAATATGGTCACTGCTGGATTACCATCGAACCGAAAAATCGGGGAGAAGGATATGAATTTGTCGACGCTATCAAAGGTGGCGCGATTCCTCGTGAGTTTATTTCTCCGATCGAGAAGGGTCTTCACGAGGCTATGGAAAACGGCGTTATCGCCGGATACCCACTGGTTGACGTGAAGGCGACACTCTATGACGGATCGTACCATGATGTCGATTCATCTGAATTGGCGTTTAAAATAGCTGGTTCCATGGCTCTCCAGGCAGCAGTCAAAAATGCCGGTGCGACCATTCTTGAACCGATCATGAAAGTCGAAGTGACCACTCCTGAAGAATACATGGGTGATGTCATCGGCGATCTATCGTCCAAGCGCAGTCAGATTCTCGGCACGTCCAAACATGGTCTTGCGACGATCATCGTGGCAAACGTCCCACTTGCGGAACTTTCTGGCTATGCGACGACACTGCGATCCCTGACAAAGGGTCGCGCATCATACTATATGGAGCCGTCACACTACGAGGAAGTGCCAAAAAATATCCAAGAAAAGATCATTGCAAAGAAAATATAACGTATGATACAATGACTTTCACTCTCATACATGAGTCGATTTTCTATTGGTTTATGTATGATCGTATAAACGTTACTTAAAAAAGTATTCACGTCTCTAAGGAGGACCCATGGCTGACCAACAAAAGTTTCTTCGCAATAAGCCACATTTGAATATCGGTACGATCGGGCATGTCGATCATGGCAAGACGACACTTACGTCTGCTATCACGACAGTTCTTGCGAAAACTGGTATGGCCAAAGCCCTCAAGTATGAGGAAATCGATAGTGCGCCAGAAGAAAAAGCACGTGGCGTTACCATTAACATCCATCATTCAGAATACGAGACAGCAAAGCGCCACTATGCACACATCGATGCTCCAGGCCACGCAGATTATGTCAAGAACATGATCACAGGCGCAGCTCAGATGGACGGCGCAATCCTCGTTGTATCCGCACCAGATGGTCCGATGCCTCAGACACGGGAACACATTTTGCTTGCAAAACAGGTAAACGTTCCAGCCATCATCGTCTTCATGAACAAGTGCGATATGGTCGCAGATACCGAACTTCTTGACCTCGTCGAGATGGAAGTTCGCGAACTTCTGACAAAATACGGGTTTCCAGGGGATGCTATCCCAGTCATCCGTGGATCTGCACTAAAAGCCATCCAAGGTGATGCAGATGCAGAAGCACAGATCGTGAAACTCATGGAAACAGTTGATGAATACATCCCAGATCCAGTTCGTGAGACAGAAAAGCCATTCCTCATGCCTATTGAGGATGTCTTCTCTATCAAAGGCCGCGGCACAGTCGTCACTGGACGCATTGAGCGGGGTACCGTCAAAATCAACGAAAACATGGAAATCGTTGGTATGAAAGCAACTCAAAACACCGTGGTTACCGGAGTCGAGATGTTTAGAAAACTCCTTGATTCAGGTATCGCTGGCGACAACGTCGGAGTGCTCCTTCGCGGAATTGAAAAAGATCAAGTAGAGCGCGGTCAAGTGCTCGCAGCTCCTGGGAGTGTCAAGCCACACACAGAATTTGAAGCAGAAGCCATCATTTTAGCCAAAGAAGAAGGTGGACGTCATACACCATTTTTCACCGGCTATCGCCCACAATTTTATATCCGGACGACAGACGTTACTGGTGAGGTCACACTTCCAGCAGGCGTTGAGATGGTTATGCCAGGGGACAGTACGAAAATGACTGCAAAGTTGATCGTACCTGTAGCTCTCGAAGTTGGACTCCGGTTTGCTATCCGCGAGGGTGGTCATACCGTCGGAGCCGGCGTCATTACTAAAATTATTGCCTAAACCATTGTTTTTTATCGCGATACCTCCCATACCGCATAAAAAGCTGCACTTTAAACAATGCCGAAAGGTCGAATCCGAGTTAAATTAAAAGCATACGATAGTAGAGTCATTGACGACTGCTGTCAGAAGATCCTGGACGTAGCAGTCCGGACAGGGGCACGGGTCGTTGGACCAGTACCACTCCCGACTGATCACGAGCGATTTAACATCGCACGGGCCGCGTTTATCGATCGGAATTCACGCGAGGATTTTATGATCAAAACACACAAACGTGTGGTAGATATCCTCGAACCGACAGATAAAACGATTGATCAGTTGATGCACTTGGATTTACCAGCAGGCGTTGATATTGAGATTAAAATGTAAGTGTTGACGGATATACGGATGTGAGTGGTTTTGGACCGCCCAATCGATATATTCGTCATTGAAAGTCTAGAGATACTTTGGTATACTTACCAAAAGTCTCGGGATGGTTGAAAAAAACAACCTGTACCGAGGTTGTTTTTTTTTGTCTCTTTTAAGATTACTAATACTGTGTACCGTTTGTCATTAAAAGATTATATGATATCCGCGATTATCGGCACAAAAGTGAAACAGACACAAATGTTTACCAGTGATGGTATCCGCATTCCTGTGACCATCGTTACTGCTGGACCGTGCGTCGCAGTAGCTATGACTGGCACAGCCGAAAATCGGAAAACCCAGCTTACCTATGGAATTTCCAAATCAGTGACAAAGCCTATCGAAGGACATTTAAAAAAAGCGGGACTTGAACTAAAGCCCCGTTTTTTGAAAGAAGTGAGTGTTCCAGAGGGCGAAGAGATTGCACCAGGTACTGAAATTAACGTTTCTCAAGTATTTGTCGAAGGTGATGTCGTCCGCGTGACTGGCGTATCCAAAGGAAAAGGATTTGCTGGCGTCGTGAAGCGACATCATTTCCGCGGGGGACCAAAGACGCACGGTCAATCAGATCGCGAGCGCGCACCGGGATCCATCGGTCAGACGACGACACCAGGCCGCGTCTATCGTGGTAAGCGGATGGCCGGTCGTATGGGAACTGACACCGTTACTGTTCGAAATTTAAAAGTTGTCAAAGTTGAAGGTGAAACAAATACATTGTTTATCAAAGGGCTCGTTCCAGGTGGTAAACATGCACTACTTATGATCCGTAAAGAAAAATAAAGATTATATGGCTACAAAAGTGACAAAACCAGCAACGACAAAGACACCAGCACCGAAAGCAGTGAAAGCTGCAAAAGCGCCGGTGGCAGCAAAAAAAGACGTCAAAGCAGCGGCAAAAAAAGTTGTGGCGAGAATGACTCCACGAGTCAGCGCGAAACCATCAGTGGCAGCTAAAGGTGCAGTAGCAGTATCACTCGTCACAGTCACTGGTGAAGCGGCTGGAACGATGACAGTTCCAGAAGGAGTGCTCAACGCCGAAGTGAATAAGCGCTTGATCGCGATTGCGATGCGCGTCTATTTAGCAAATCAGCGCGCTATGGGAGCACACACAAAGACACGGGGTGAAGTCGAAGGATCTACTCGAAAAATTTACAAGCAAAAAGGCACAGGCAAAGCTCGACATGGAAGCATTCGTGCTCCTATCTTTGTCGGCGGTGGCATCGTATTCGGGCCACGTCATCACAATGCGCAATTGACGATGACTGAGACTATGAAACGCCTCGCATTTGTCAGTGCACTGTCACATGCATATCAAGAAGGTCATTTGTCAGTCGTATCCACCTGGAAAGGTGTGACCGGCAAGACAAAGACGGGTGTAGAGATGATTAAAAGCCTCTGTCCACATGGTAAGACACTTATCATCACTGCAGAGGGTGATGAGGCAGTTACAAAATCAGTTAGAAACATCAAAGGCGTTCTTGCGATCCCGGCACACACTGTGACGACATACAATATCGCGACACATACATCGATCATCGTGTCAAAAGCTGGTATTGAAGATTTTGTGCATCGTATGTCTAAATAATTGATTGTATGAAAAACAAAACACTTATCAGACCAGTGATTACAGAAAAATCCATGAGTAAGGTACCGAGTGGATGGTATACATTCATGGCTGAAGAATTTGCGACCAAAGGACAAATTGCTCAAATAGTGAAAGATGTCTACGGGGTGACTGTCATGGAAGTCCGCACGATTTCTATGCACGGCAAATCAAGGCGGGCAGGCCGAAGCCAGAAACATATCATGAAGCCAGATTGGACAAAAGCAATCGTTCGAATTAAGCCCGGTCAGACAATCGATGCATTTGCACTCGGTGCCGGCGAAGAGATGGCACAAGGAAAATAATTGTATGGCAACAAGCAATAAACGATTATCATCAATTTTGCAAAAACACTCGGGCCGTGATGCCCAAGGTCACGTGGTAGTTCGCCATCAAGGTGGACGACACAAGCGCTTTTTCCGTTCCATCGATTGGCTACGGAACAAAGATGGCGTCAAAGCAAAAGTCGAAAGTATCGAATATGATCCAAATAGAACATCGCATATCGCGCTCTTGCACTATACGGACGGAGACAAGCGATATATCGTTGCACCCGTCGGTCTTGCAGTTGGAGATATGGTAGTGTCCGGGAAAACAGCAGAGATCAAGGTCGGAAACAACTTACCACTCTCTAGTATTCCTGTTGGTACGTTGGTTCACTGTCTTGAAATCAAGCCAGGAGCAGGAGCTCAGATGATACGGAGTGCGGGAGTCGGAGCGATGGTGTTGTCTAAAGATGGAGACATCGTCCAAATCAAACTTCCGTCTGGTGAAATCCGACTTTTTAGCGGGTCGTCGCATGCAACCATTGGTCAAATTGGAAACGTCGAATGGAAAAATCGAATTATTGGCAAAGCTGGTCGGAGTCGCCATATGGGTATCCGCCCAACCGTCCGAGGAGTTGCTCAAAATCCACGAAGCCATCCACATGGAGGCGGTGAAGGACGAAGCGGCATTGGTATGCCGTCACCAAAGAGTCCATGGGGCAAAAAGACACTCGGTAAGCGAACACGAAAACGAGTAAAGTATTCGGATTCAAAAATTATGCATCGGAGAAAATGAAGTTGATCGTTATACAGGAATCTGATACTCTCAGTTTCCTACGTATAAACGATAAAAAGGAATCGTATGGCACGAAGCAGTAAAAAAGGACCATATATAGACCCGAAATTGATCGTCAAGGTCAATAAACAACGGGCGGGTGTAGATCACGGTGGAAGCAGGATCATTAAAAAA
>CAZQGM010000075.1:0-6394 GCA_964592885.1 uncultured Gammaproteobacteria bacterium | reverse complement strand
GAGACGTATATGGAGGCGCTTTTTTGATGGTTACTTAACGAGCAGATTCGTATCGACGAGTTTAGTAACCATCAATCCGCCAACACCGCTCCTCATGAGCGTAGGCGAAATGGGGGAAGGTGTGTGCGGATCCGTTGGGAATGTGAGTAGGTACAATCCGCCAACACCGCTCCTCATGAGCGTAGGCGAAATGGGGGAAGGTGTGTGTGGATGTAAATATAGGAGGATCGCATATGTCAGATTTGAAAACAACAGACACAGAAGGTAAAACATCAATCCCAGAGATGGAGCATGAAGTGCTTGCATACTGGGATAAAACGGATGCATTCCGAAAATCTGTCGAAATGCGACCAGAGTCAAAACGATATGTATTTTATGATGGACCACCGTTTGCTACAGGTCTGCCACACTACGGACACATCCTCGCATCGGCAATCAAAGACGTCGTGCCACGGTACTGGACCATGCGTGGCTACCGAGTAGATCGGGTATGGGGATGGGATTGTCACGGAGTCCCCATCGAAAACATGATCGAAAAAGAGCTTGGATTAAAAGGTGGCAAAAAAGCAATCGAAGAACTCGGTATAGGAAATTTCAATGCTGCATGTCGATCTGCCATTTTGCGATTTGACTCTGAATGGGAAAAAGTGATTCGTCGTATCGGACGGTGGGTCGATTTCAAAAATTCCTACAAAACCATGGATATGAACTTCATGGAGTCGGTCTGGTGGGCGTTTAAGACTATGAATGACAAGGGATATGTCTATGAAGGAAGACGGGTCATTCTCTATTGTCCACGCTGTGCTACACCACTCTCAAATTTTGAGATTGCCATGGATAATAGCTATAAAGACGTCGAAGACAACTCAGTGTATGTCAAATTTAAATTGACCGGAGAATCGGCTAGCAAACTTCTTTCGCTCGTGAAAGGAAAAAAAGGTACAACAACAGAAATATCTGCCGAAACACCGGTGTACTTCCTCGCGTGGACGACTACACCATGGACACTTCCAGGTAACGTTGCACTAGCAGTTCAGTCCGATGCTGATTATCGGGTCTTGTACAGTTCGGCGCATGGAGGAGAACTATTTGTCGTTGCCGATACGATCGTAGAGAAAAAAACACTCCCGAACGTATCCGATCTGACAGTGTACAGCGATGTATTCAAAGGATCTGCAATCGTTGGCTTTGAATATGAACCACTCTATACGTATATGTCTCTTGAAGGCAAAAAAGCCTACTATGTGACCGATGCTGATTTTGTCTCTCTTGAAGATGGAACAGGTATCGTCCATACCGCAGCAATTTTTGGTGAGGATGATTATCGGTTGGCAGTAAAAAAAGAACTTCCGTGTGTTCCAACCCTTGATGATCAGGGTCGGTTTTTACCGGAAATACAGCCACTTGCTGGCGTATTTTATAAAAAAGGCGAACAGTGGGTGATTGATGATCTGACTGCACGAAATCTCATGTGGAAAGCCGAAAAGACCACGCACTCGTATCCGTTTTGTTATCGATGCGAGACACCACTCTATTTCAATGCAGTTCCAGCATGGTTTATCGATGTGGCAAAGCTTCGCCCCGACATGGTTGCTCAAAACAAGAAAATCAATTGGTATCCAGGACACCTTAAGGAAGGACGATTTGGAAAGGGGCTCGAGACTGCTCCGGATTGGAACGTATCTCGATCGCGATATTGGGGTACGCCCATGCCAGTATGGGTGGCGACAAATGGAGAAAAAACGGCAAGTGGTGCACTGATGAGACGAGTCATCGGATCCATCGATGAGCTGAAAAAATGGGCAATTGATTCAAATCGAGTTGCTCATGTGGACAATATTCACCGCGAGTTTATCGATGACATAGAGCTCTGGGTGGATGATGCAAAAACGGTCAAAGGGAAGCGCATTCCGGAAGTATTCGATTGCTGGATCGAATCCGGCAGTATGCCATACGCCTCAATTCATTATCCTTTTGAGCATAAAGAACTATTTGAAGCGACCCACCCAGCACAGTTTATCGCTGAATATATCGCCCAGACACGTGCATGGTTTTATACACTCCATGTAATGTCAGTTGGCTTATTTGGCAAAAATACATTCGAAAATGCTGTGACGACGGGGACGATCCTTGCCGAAGATGGCACAAAGATGAGTAAATCCAAAAAAAACTATCCCGACCCGGTCGTGGTATTTGAAAAATACGGTGTTGATAGCTTACGACTGTATCTCCTTGGATCTGTCGTCATGAAAGCGGAAAATCTGAATTTTTCCGAAGATGGGGTGAAGGATATCTATCAACGGGTCATCAATACCCTATGGAACGTATTTACGTTTGGAAACATGTATGTCGCGGGTACTGTCGTGCCAAAGGATGTGAAGCCTACACATGTCATGGATCGGTGGATCGTCAGTCGTACGAGTTCGCTCGTAAACGCAGTGACGACCGCAATGAATGCATACGATACGGTGACATCGATTCGTGTGATAAATGAATTTGTCACTGATCTTTCGACATGGTATGTCAGACGGTCCCGCAGTCGCATCAAAGATGAAAAGATAGCCGCATCGGTCCTCGTGTGGGTTCTTGATCGGCTTGTTCGGGTCATGGCGCCATTTGCCCCGTTTGTGACTGAACGGATATATCAAAATATCCATACAGACGGGACATCGGTACATTTGAGTGATTGGCCGGAAGAAACCGCACGTCACATAGATACAGAGCTGGAGACGCAAATGACGGAAGTACGCCGGGTGGTCGAAAAAGTCCATGCAAGTCGTAAAGCGGCTGGATCACCAGTTCGGCAACCGCTTTTAAATGTCACGGTGTCTGGCAATGTAGTCGCTCTCACTGAAGATTTAGTGGCAGTCGTCCGGGATGAGATCAATGTCAAAAACGTGACACTGAACCGATCGTCTGATGACCTCTCTGTTATACTCGATATGACGCTGACCCAGGAACTTATTGACGAAGGCAGAGCTCGTGAAATCATCCGATTAGTTCAGACCATGCGGAAAGAGAAAAAAAGCCGAGTCGATGATCATATCGACCTCACGATGCCTGAAACGGACAAAGGGCTATCAAGCGCCTGTCTAGAGACAATACAAAAAGAAACACTTGCCGATACGCTTGTATGGGGAACAACCTTAGACATCTCGATCCGATCATCATCCTAAGCATTCTCTTTTTGGGTGCTTTTGGACTATTTTTATTGATCACGGTTGATCAAAGTCTTTTTTTGTCTCAACTCATATTCTTCGCGGTCTCACTTGTTGGGATGGTGGTGATATCGCGTATCGATCCGGCTATCTTGAGATGGAGCGCGCCGTTTGTCTATGTGTTTTCGGTGTTGTTCCTCGCGATGTCATACCTAGGACCCGAGGTTCGTGGCGCAACACGGTGGTTGATTGTTGGACCTGTGCGCATACAACCGTCCGAGCTCGTAAAGCCATTTTTTCTTTTGGCAATTGCCGAGCTTCTCACCCGGTATCCCCCTAGGAAGCTTTCTATGATTCTCCTTCATGCCGTGCTTTTTTTGATCCCATTTCTTTTGGTCTTCAAGCAGCCAGACTTGGGAAGTAGTATCGTCTATGTTGTCATGTGGATTGCTATGATGGTCGCTTCAGGCCTTCGGCTGCGATATGTGGCAGGAAGTGCTCTCGGACTCGGGATCCTCATGCCAGTCATCTGGGAGATCCTCAAACCATACCAACGTTCGCGCATCATGACATTTCTTGATCCGGCCCTTGATCCAAAAGGGGCAGGGTACAATGCGATCCAAGCTATGATTGCGGTCGGAAGCGGACAACTATTTGGGCGAGGACTAGGACTCGGGACACAAAGTCATCTGGCATTTCTCCCTGAATATCATACCGACTTTATCTTCGCTACTCTTATAGAGGAACTTGGCTTTGTCGGGGGTATGGCAGTATTTATAGGATATATCGTCCTTTTGTGGCGTATCGTTGCCCCTCTAGTGGCGCAACGGGTAGAAGAAGCGGATACCTATATTTTCTCGATTGGACTATTTGCCATGATCCTAATCCAGGTAGTCGTAAACGCCGGTATGAACATGGGGATCATCCCAATCACCGGTATTACGCTCCCACTTATCTCATATGGGGGAAGTTCTCTTCTCTCAATAGCTACTTCTTTTGGTTTTTTATTTGCTATCCGTTCAAACGAAACCAGACTCTCAGACTGATGTGTTACACCCTGGCCATTGCATTCCGTCGCTCCAGTTGTTAAAATATCCACTATGTTTGCGATAATCTCAATCAAGAATAAACAATACGTAGCACATACAGACGAAGTCCTCTCCGTGGACCGCCTTGAGGGTGAAGTTGGCGACAGCGTTGCAGTCGACGGCGTACTTCTGTATGCGGACGGCAAAAAGACGACTGTCGGCACACCATTTGTCAAAGGTATGACGGTGAAAGCGGAAATAGTCAAAAATTATAAGGGTGAAAAAATTTCGGTCCGACGCTACAAGCAAAAAGTGCGGTACCGAAAAGCAAATGGGTTCAGGGCCCTCCTGACTGATGTAAAGATCGTCAGCATCGGCTAAGATCTTCCCTACGAAACGCGTTCTTTGTGGCTGCAAGTAGGCCTTTGTCTGAGTCGCAATCCTCATTTTTCGTATATACTAGGACTGATAGGAGCGACTACATCATGGAATCAACATATCTTCTCGCATTTGGACGCACACCAGCACTCTCTTTATTGGAAGCTGAAGCACTGTTTGGTGCAGTGACACCTATCACCCAAGACTGTGCTCTCGTAACAGGGGAACCACGTCTCATCGATGGGGTATCACGGACAGTTCCAGAGATGATCGATGTCATGGGAGGAACGATCAAAATCGTGCAGATTCTCAAGACTGTGGACACGATAGATCCTGTCGAACTTACCGCACGCTGTCTCATACCAACCGCAAACGGAAAAAGTATCACATTTGGCCTGAGTTGGTACGGCAAACGACCTTCTGACAGCATCCATGTTGCACGCAATATGAAGACCTATTTGAGTGAACTTGGGTATCACTGTCGATACCTGATGTCTGACGCGACAGTCTCAAGTGCTGCGATCGGACAGTCAAAAGGCACAGATGTCGTCATCGTCGGGACGAAAGATGGGAAGTATCTCATAGGCACCACCTCATCTATCCAACCATATGAAGAGTGGGGACGCCGGGATTTTGGTCGCCCGAAGCGAAGTCCGAAAAAAGGCATGCTCCCACCAAAAGTATCGAGAATGGTTGTCAATATCAGCCTTGGCACTGATGGACGGGGGAAGATGCTCCTTGATCCATTCTGCGGCATGGGGACCGTCCTTACTGAAGCCATGCTACGCAATGCATCTGTCATCGGCTCCGATATTGAAGCGGCATCAGTCGCATCGACACGGGAAAACATCGCGTGGCTTCGAGGTAAGACAGAGATGAATCAGATGTTGACATCCGATATCATGTGTCTGGAATCAGCACACATCGACGAAAAAGTCGCGGCACACTCTATAGACGCGGTCGTTACAGAACCATACATGGGGCCCACAAAGCTTGGGACACATACCACTCCGACTCCGGAAAAGATAAAAAATATCCTGAAAGGACTATCCAAACTCTATATCGGAACATTCCGTGCACTCATAAACGCAGTGAAGCCCGGCGCAATCATCGTATTTGCCGTTCCTCGCTATACCATCAATAATCGTCAATACGACGTGAAAAATCTGATTGACACCTGTGAAACGCTCGGCTATACTACGCTCCATGGCCCGATAGAGTACGGTCGGGAAGATGCAGTCGTTACTCGCCAATTTTTTATACTCAGGGCGGATACGAAAAAAGAAGGAAATTAATACTATGGCACACGTGAAAGCAGGCGGAGTCGCAAAAGGCAATAAGGATTCGGTATCCAAGCGTCTTGGTACGAAAATCTACGGTAAACAGCACGCCAAAAAAGGAAATATCATCGTCCGGCAAAAAGGGACCAAAATTTGGCCAGGAACCGGTGTGATGATGGGAAAAGACTTTACAATTTTTGCGATTCTCGACGGTTTGGTAAAATTCACAAAGCGTCTCGGGAAAAAAGTGGTGTCAGTTGTTCCAAACAAATAAGGAGGAACACATGTCAGATGTAGATCATATCCTTGCGCTGGATATTACGATGATCCAGCCTAACCCTCTTCAACCACGTGGACTTATCAATCCAGAAGCCCTCGCTGATCTCGTCGCTTCCATCAAAGAGCATGGCATCATAGAACCGCTCGTCGTTGCTAAGACGCCAGCAGGTCTCCAGATCATCGCTGGTGAGCGCCGGTGGCGCGCAGCACGGCTTGCAGGATTCAAGACAGTGCCTGTCGTCATCAAAGAGACGACCGCCAAAGGCATGCT
>CAZQGM010000074.1:0-6552 GCA_964592885.1 uncultured Gammaproteobacteria bacterium | reverse complement strand
AGTGATTTCACAAACGATCGCAGACCGGGTAGATAATGTAACTGTCTTTTCATACGATGCACTGCAGGATCCTCAATACGACAGTTCCGATTTTTATGATATCGACCACCTTCGTGATACTGGAGCTGCGCATTTCTCACGAGTCATATACAACGAATCGATGAAACAACTGATAGATCTGCCGAAATAAAAGAAGGTAATCAATCGAAGCCCTCCTACATCATAGGATGGCATGTATCGCTTCTATCACCTGCTGTTGCTGGGCCTTAGTTATAGCGAGTCCCGATGGGATATAGAGTCCCCTTTTAGATAAATCATCGGATACTGGACATGACGCACCGGAAAAATACCCACGACTCGTAAATACCGGTTGCTGGTGGATTGGGACAAAATAATCCCGCGTATCGACACCGCGTTTTTTTAGTTCTGTACGAAATTCATCTTTCGAGAGTGGACTATCTTTTGTCACAGTGAGTGCATACATCCAATACACACTTCGTGCATACGACTTTTCGATCGGTAATTCCAGATACCGGCAGTCAGATAACCCTCTCGTATAGATATCCGCCATAGTCCGTTTTTGTGAAATCGCCCACTCGATCTCCTCCATGCCTGAAAGACCAAGCGCTGCTTGCAAATTTGTCATCCGATAATTAAATCCTACTTCCTCATGGTAAAATCGTTTTCCCGGCATGTGCGCCAAATCCTTGAGTAGCCGAATCTTTGTATTGAGCGCATCTGATTTTGTGATCACCATGCCACCCTCGCCTGTCGTCACGATTTTATTACCGTAGAGAGAAAAACATCCTATATCCCCCAGTCCCCCAATAGGCTTTCCTTTATACAGCGCCCCATGTGCCTCAGCTGCGTCCTCAATGACAAAGAGATTGTGTTTTTTTGCGATCGCCAGGATCGGATCCATGTCGACCGGATGTCCATAAAGGTGGACGATCATAATCGCTTTTGTTTTTTTCGTGATAGCCTGTTCTATCAGTGTTGGATCGATATTACCAGTTACTGGTTCTACATCGACGACCACGGGCACTGCTCCCGTATAGTGGATGGCAAGTGGACAGGAAATGATCGTGAGATCAGGCAGGATCACTTCATCTCCTGGTCCGATCCCAAGGGCCGCGACAGCGACATGAAGAGCGGTCGTACCGTTACTCACTGTGATTGCATGTGGCACCTGAAAATAGTCGGCAAATGCTGTTTCAAATCGGTCGATATAGCTACCAGCTGAAGATATCCATCCGCTTTTGATGCAATCAAGCACATAGGATTCAGCATTCGCTGGCATATGTGGTTCGTTGACAGGAATCATACGTATACCCTTTCTATCTCTGATTATATACCTCTATTATTACTACTTTACAGATCGGTATATATCATATGAGCTGAGTGTTTGGATTTTCTCAAATGATAACTCGGACATCATCTGTGTCAATTCTTCGAGTGTATACGAACCATAGGGTGCTTGTATATTAGTTTTTATGATGATCCATCCAATACGCTTTTGCTGTACTTCCTTTTTCATCCCGTCTAACGACACGCTACAAGTTAGACCAAAAAACTGTGGACAGAAAAGAACATTTTTTCGGGCCATAGCCGCGTAGAGCGGATCTTCGTTTGGAAATAGAGCGATCAGATCTGATGGTGGGATTTTTTCGTCTATGTATCGTAAGAGTGTATCCATATCCCCTATCCATGATCCCCTGGTCGTGAGGTATCGAAGCGATGGATACGAAGATGACGTCATCGTCCCCACATTTGGCGCAAACCAAAAAAGTGTATTACTGGTGGAGTACCAAAAAAGTAAAACTGAGAAAAATACGCTAAGTGTGACATATACAAACCGCAGATACAGCGTGGTAGCCGGTGTGGCGATATACCCGTATACCCAGTACAGATACACGATGATAAGTGGCCACACCCCATAATTTGATCCCATAAATCCATGGGATGCAAGCGCGCCGACTACCGCTCCAAATAGTCCCATGGGAATAGAAACGTGTATGGGATGGTTCCAAAAAATTCTCCGGACTGTTCCCACTGCGGCAAGTAGGACACCAGACACGACAAACGCACCCCATGTACATAGGAGCGGTCCGGGAGGATCTCCGAGTCGCATTCGAGCAAATACATAGATAAGTACGGTCGCAGGTGGGATAGCAAGTAACCCGACTCTTATAGCGGAAAGCGCCATTCGTAGACCATACGAGTGTATGCGTGGCATGAGTTTTGATATAGAGATGATCACAGTCCCCATACAGACAAGAAGTGCGATTTTTGACGGAGGGAAAAGTGACAGAAAGAAAAGGAGCTCTCGATATGCAGTGGCATATCCGGCTGTCGATGGATCTCGGTGGACCTGCGGAAATACAAACGTTTGGTAGTAAAACTCAGCCATGATGCCATGTGCTTGAAGCCAGCCGATGAAAAGGGCGAGAGCGACCGAAAATCCCATAAGGACACCGAAAAACCGTTTTGTGTGTGTTTGGCGAGCAAAAAAGAAATCCTCGAGGGCTATCCCGAGAAGTATCAATGCCGCATATCCCCCACCGATGCTTTGTTTAAAAAGGAACGGTACAAATATGAGCATCCCCGTCCCAAGATGAAACAAAATCTGACGGTGTTCTCTATATAAAATGACTCCATAGACACTTCCAAGTACAGCTATGGTGGCAAAAATATCATATATCGGATATGGATACAGCCCAAATCCAGAAAATATAAGGGGGGCAAGAAGCATCACAGTAATCCACTGATTTTTTGTCAATCGTTGTCCGATCTGGTACACCAAGATGATGCCGATAAAACTCCACACCATCGTGTGGACCACTTGGCCCATGTGTACGTAGCCTCCTGTTATATGCATGACAAGCGCCATGAGAGCGTACGTCCCTGGTGTCAGCACAAGCATAAAATCTCGATACGGCAGCTCTCCTCGGAATAATCGATACGCAATCTCTACTTGGTAGGTGTAGTCAACGAGGTGGGTAAACTGAAATGACTTCCAAAGGGTAAAAAAAGATGCGCCTAGAGCAATGACAAACGCAATCAATCGTGTCAATCGGGATATACTCATACGACACTCGGGAGACTAGGTACGAATTGGATCAGATGCGACGATGACGACATTCCAGCACAAGGGCCGAAGGAATGGAAACACCGTCAAAAGAAGTGTATCAAGTTTAGAAAGTGGTACATAGAGCCAACTCCACGCGTCCGATTCACGAACGACCGATTTCCACAATCGTTCCTTATTTGGATTCCTACGTTCTACGAGAATCATGATGATAAATATCAGAAGTGTCGTTAGCCAGAACCACTGCACGTCGACATGTCGAAAATGTTTCCGGAAGATGTCTATGTCGCTCATACGGATCGGCTGTTCGTCATATGAGCGGACTTTCCGTGCGAGATTCCGATAGATATTGATGACAGGATTATATGCGACCGGTTCCCAGCAGACGACCTTCCCCTGCTTTGAGAGATACGGGGTGATACGAGAGAGCGATTTTTCTATATCGATATGGTGAAATACGTTTCCAGCATAAAAGACATCAAATTTCTCACTTCGCGGAAACTTCAAATATTCAACTGCTGCTTGTTTTACTGCAACGGATACGTGGTATTTTTTTGCAAGTCGTTTGACCACATCAAGCATCCCCAACGAGAGATCAACTGCTGTGACGTTCGCCCCCAAAAGTGCAAAATAGACACTTGCCTCCCCCAGTCCACATCCTAGGTCAACCACTCGCTTGCCTTTCAAATCTCCAAGACATTTGGTGATGTACCGCATTTCAGGTGCGGTAGCAGCTTCATTCATCTGTCGGACGTCAAAGCTCGAAAGATCGACCGTACGGGCCCACATATCAAACAGCTGTTCTTCAAGTGCAAAGTGCACCATAGCGTGTTTTGTCTTCAAAAAATCATAGGTATCTTTTGAGAGCGTAAATCCTGCTTTTTTACAAAGTGCGATCGCATGTTTCATATACGATGTAGCATTTTCGTTCTCTATTGCATCAGTTGACGTTCGGCGTCCTTTTGGTGTGATATCCCCGCGAACGTACAAATGATCCTCAGCAATTGGCAAGAAAAAACTCCCCTTCTTGATCCCAGAAAATCGTATGGTGATACCACCTCGAGACGTCCCATCAAACCGAAGTGAGTTGATAAATCGTACCCATCTTGGAAATCGCACAGGCTCAACCAGTCTGTCAGAGTCAGCAATAAGTTCTAGCTGACGAAGGAGTATGTGGATGGCGGATTCTACGTATGGTCGTTTCATAGGGTGTGATGCACACGAATTTTTGTGGCAAGCGCGATCATATCTGATTCTGACAGTGGCCACGGCTTTTCCGGGGGAGCTACCATGAATGTCTTGATTCGTTGCAATTTTGCAGGGAGATACCGCATCGAGATGGTCATCTCAGGATAGCTTCCGTACATACAGCCCGCGCATGCACCGGTGATGGCAAATGTTTCTTTCCGAAGTGCCCGACTCGTATAGACACTTGGGAAATCCAATGCGTAGGTAAAATACGACGTTGGAAGCCGCCAATCACAACACGGTGCCATGGCACCATTTGGCAAAACAGCGAAATACAGATTTGGACTATCACACACACCGTCATTTTTATCTCGCCATGTGGTTGGTTCCCCACGGACAAACCGATTGATGTCATCTAGATATTGATCGCTATCGTACAGAAGATACCCTGTGTCCCGCATACGGCGAACCTGCTCTATAAGCGAGGTTACGTTTGGATAGTCCTCTTTGGTAAATGCAAGCGACTTGTCATACGACCGAAATCCTCTAGGATGTGTGAGCGGCGAGATATGGATCGGCACCATAGATGTATGCCACCCAATTGCTGTCCCAAATCGTATGACGTCTGGGATATCGCTTATGTTTTTTCGTTGGAGTACACAGCCAAGTGATGCGAAACTCCCTTTTTTGGGAAGATATTTTGTATACATCGCAATTGCATGGATCGCGCGTTGCCATGTACCCGGATATCCACCATTGATCTCATCTTGGGTTTTAGGGTGAAGTGAATCAAGCGATATAGAGATGTCTTTTCCGCCATATTCGATTGATTTATGGATCATCTCTTCGCTTGCAAGTCCATTAGTCTGCATGCGGACATGAATTCCACGAGATTCAAACTCGCGAATAATTTCAGGAAGATCAGTCCGAGCATATGGTTCTCCTCCAGTAAGCAAAATCATGCCGACACCAATGGTTGCAAAATTCTCAGCGATTCGTTTGATTTCATCAAGAGTACATTCACGAACATCAGCGTTGGCATACCGGATGTTGCATTGGACACAGGTCAAATTACACCGAGCAGTGATATAAAACTGCACGTAAATGGGCGTATTTTTGGTGACAGCCGCCTTTACAAGAGAACGATACGTATGGAGTGAAAACATATAGAGAGATCCTACGCGTATAGAGGTTTAAAAGTTCATTATTCAGTGAGCAGAAGATAAATATATTTTTGCATTACTTGTGCCTGGGTACGGACCTTGTTTGATTTCAAACATCCGTGTGTCTTCAAGATACTCCACACCATGTCCCCCCGCCATAAGGAGCATACTGTCGCCTGCGGCAAGCTCCACTGATGCGTACGACTGTCCATCTTTTGTGTACATAGTGACCTTAATTTTTCCGGCTATGATATAGAGAAGCTCTTGAATTTCGGTCACGGTGATAGGCGCTTCCATCCGATGAATGTGTGGCGTTAGTTTGATACCTTTTTCTCGATTATGAAACCCTATCTGGAATGGTGTTTGCTCTGTTGTGTAAAAATGTACACCAGGAGGAATCTCCATAGTCGAACGGAAGATCATTGCCGTATCAACGCCATCATGCGTAATGATTTCTGGTGTATCCATATATACAAAGAAGTATATCACACGAAAAAATACCGTATGTTTGAAATATTTGTCTATCCATAGGTAAGTTTTGATAAGAACAATGGACTCATTTTTCCATGGCTACCATCTCCCATTATCTTTGGTACACTTATACCATCATGTCCGTGTATATGATCCTTTTTCTCATCGGAATAGTACTTGCAGCAGCTAACCAGATAGCAGTCATTCTGTTCCCATTTTTTGCGCCACCAGGAACCACGCCTACATATAGCATCCACTATTACCAAGATTATTTTTACTATCTGGACCAGGTGACCCAAGGGACACACGGTGCGTGGCTCACGGCAGAGCATTTCACAAGTGAGACGTTGTCAAAATTTATCCTATATTGGCCGCATATTTATATTGGAAAAATCGGTGGGATACTACATCTTCCGCCAGAAATCACATATAACCTTGCGGTTTTTATCCTCGTCATATCGTTTCCATTTCTCATCTATGCGATAGCAACCTATTATGCAAAAGAAAGATGGAAAAAATTATCGATCGTACTACTTGCGCTACTCACAACTGGATTGATGCATCAGGTACCAACCCCTACCGGATGGGACTGGGTACCATTTCAGATCTGGCGAACGCCTCATCCACTCTTTAATCGGCTTG
>CAZQGM010000073.1:0-6655 GCA_964592885.1 uncultured Gammaproteobacteria bacterium | reverse complement strand
GGGGTCGTAGTCACGCCGAGTGATCTCATACTCATCCTCTCATCACTTCTTTTAATCCCTCGCATCAATCCGCACGCGTGGAAGCAGTATGTAACTGGTAATCCGTGGGGATGGTTTGTGATAAGCATAATTCTCTCGCTTGTTATGGCTACCATGAGGTATCCACTCGGTGAATATGCTGCGGGGGCGGCATACGCGGTACGGTTTATTGCGATACTTATGGCTCTTGGCGTCCTCACCAAACGTGAGATTACGGACATGATCACTCACCTTCGAAATGCAGGAATCATATTTGTCGTCATAGGACTTGTTCAGTTTTTTTTCTATCAAGACCTTCGAAATCTCGAGTACCTTGGGTGGGATCCTCACTATCGGCGGCTTTTTTCGACGATGTTTGATCCAAATATCGCAGGAAGTATATGTATAGTGACTCTTGTGTATGTGCTGCGGTCAGTACAAAAATCCCGCGTCGCATGGGGAGCACTCATCATCACTATACTTGCAAGTATTCTCACGTTTTCCCGGAGTACTTACCTTGGGTTCATCAGTTCGGGAGTGGTCTACACGATCATCCAAAAAAAATGGATGTGGCTTTTAGTGGGGATAGTTTTGACCGCGGGACTTATCATCATCACCACATCAGAAAATCAATCGTATTCAATCCTTCGCAAAGATACAGCGCTTGCTCGTATCGGAAGCTGGGAAGATGGCGTGGGGCTCATAAAACGTGCCGGTGTGTTTGGATACGGATTTACTATGCTCCGGTCGGTCAACGAACCTGGGTTTGGAGAGAAAAATGCGTCTTCCATGTCCCACGCATCAGCGGGGATAGACAATAGTATTCTTTTTGTCATCGCGACAACCGGAATCCCAGGGATAGCGGCATTTGTATGGATGATATGTTCGATATACATCGTAGCTATCCGTGCTGTCAGAGAAAAGCCATGGCTCCTTCTTACGATCAGCGCGACACTTATCCATAGTCTTTTTGTGCATTCATTTTTTACTCCATGGATCACAGCGGGAATCGTGCTTTTGTATAGAGAGGTAGATATGGACAAGCAGACGCCTCATGCTGGTGCAAAAAAAACGTAAACACCCTCCCCGTGTCCACTTTTCGTGATTCGTATCAAGCGGTTCTCTGATAGTAGTACGATGCTGATCCAGAGAAAGACTTTTTTCCTGCGAATCGAAGTGTAGATAAATCACTCGCTCACTCACTTCTCTTGTAACTTTTGTTTTTATCTGTCATCATAGGTGTGTCTTCATATACTGTATAGAACCCCTGCCCCGGTGTTCGTTTTTTTAAAGATAAGGAGTAGCTATGGCAGCACAACAAGATGCAAAAGTAAACGCGATCCGTCTTGCGATGGAACAGATCGAAAAACAGTACGGCAAAGGCTCTATCATGCGCCTAGGTGAACAGGGAGGCGTACGGGATGCAATTGATGTCGTATCGACCGGTGTCCTACCACTTGACCTTGCGCTTGGAGTCGGTGGACTACCGCGCGGACGTATCATCGAGATATATGGTCCAGAAGCATCTGGAAAAACGACTGTGTGTCTAGGAGTCATCGCTGAAGCACAAAAGCTCGGTGGTACTGCAGCATTTATCGATGCCGAACACGCACTTGATCCACAATGGGCACAAGTATTAGGCGTCAAGCTTGATGACCTTCTGATTTCTCAGCCAGATACTGGCGAGCAGGCGCTTGAGATAGCTGAAACGCTCATTCGAAGTGGTGGCGTCGATGTGATCGTGGTCGACTCTGTCGCAGCCCTCGTTCCGCGTGCGGAACTCGAAGGTGATATGGGTGATCCAGTCATGGGGACACAAGCACGGCTTATGTCTCAGGCACTTCGCCGTTTGACATCGGTCATCTCGAAGTCTCGTGCAGTCGTCATCTTTACCAACCAACTCCGACAAAAAATTGGTGTCATGTTTGGCAATCCAGAGACAACTCCTGGAGGATTGGCACTCAAATTTTACGCATCCATCCGTATGGATTCTCGGAAAATCGAGTCACTCAAAGATGGAGATAAAGTCATCGGAAGTAGGCATCGAATCCGCGTCGTCAAAAATAAAGTATCACCACCATTTCGAGTGGCTGAGTTTGATGTCATGCATGATGGTGTGTCCAAAGAGGGTGCACTCATCGATGTCGGAGTTGAGTTTAACGTCCTAACCAAAGCAGGGGCGTTTATCAAATACGGCACGCAAATGCTCGGACAAGGCAAAGAAGCGACAAAACTTGCGCTCCGGGGAAATGCAAAGATGAGTAAAGAAATCAGCGATGCCATCTGGAAGGTCGTCAGATCTGGCCAGGGAGCGACGAAAGTCGCGATGGGTGTCGAGGAAGAATCAGACACCTAAGTCTCCTCAATACATATGGCACGCTCAGTGGATCGATATTCGTATGAATTCCTGTTGTCACGGGCGATAGCATACGTATCGTTTCGTTTGCGAAGTAGTCGAGAATTGACCAACTACCTTACCCGCCGCAGTGGGTCTGATCCTGCAATCGATACAGTCACGCGTGTGATGGCCCGCATGGTCGAACTTGGGTATGTAAATGATGAGGCATTTGCAAAAAGTTACGCACATGATCAGCTTCTCGTGAGACGAAAAGGTGCGATGCTTGTTCGGTGCCAACTTGCAGCCAAGGGGATCGATCCCGAGATTGTTAGTCGTGTCCTTCGGGCGCTTGCGAGTGATGACACGATTCCAGATGAAAAAACGCAAGCTGTAAAAGCCATGGGCAGGCGGATGAGTGCATGGGACGTGCTCCCTCCACCCATGCGAAGACGGAAAATGACTGAGTTTCTCATGCGGCGAGGATTTTCGAGTGGTTGTATCCGTACTCTCGTTGACGATAGTGCCGGAAGCGACTACAATAAGGAGGAAGGAAACGGCGAAGACGGATGAATGTATTTTTATCCGAAACTCACGCATAAAACCGTATCAGTTTTTTAGCGATATTTCACTTGTATTCGTAGGATTATGTCAATACATCACCAATTTCATGTTCCTACTCACTCTCTAGCATATATAGCTAGTGGAGTGGATGTCGTGCAACGCTAAACCCTAACTGCTACAGTTTTTTCTGAGTATCTTCATGTGGAAGCTTCGTGCTTTTCTACCCGTTTCTCACTTAAAGTAATTTTATCGATGTATTTGTATCATTTGTGTTTCCGGGGAAAAAAAAGGAAGCAATAAATGAGTAAAGGAGACCTATGTTTGATGTACTGAAAACATTGTCGACGCTTGTAAAAGCCAAACCGTCAAAAGCAGCGGACCCGGTGAAAGCTCCAGCTGATGACGCAAAAAAAGTAGCGCAAAAAGTAGCGCATCCGGCGGCGGCTAAGGATCATGAAGAGCTACTGGCTATGAGTCCAAAAGAACTGAAAAAATTGGAAAAAGAAGAATCTACCAAGCTTCTTGAATTAAAAGCACAAGTTCGTATCGCCGAAGCAAAAGCCAAAGAGCTCATTTTGGAAGCGCGAGACGAAGCATTTAAACTTCGTCGTGAGTCAGAAGATGAGATCCATCGCAAACTTGAATCTATCGATCGACGCGAAGGGGCAGTTGGCGAACGGGAGAAGAGACTAGCTGATCAGGAGATCTCCATCCAAAAACGCATAGCAGATTTCGAATTGGCCATGCAAAAAAAACTCACCGATGCGGAGGCTCTGGTCGCAAAGAAAATCGCTGATGCAGAGGAGTATCGAAAGAAATTTGCAGAGAAACTTGAAAAGATTGCAAACCTCACATCTGAAGATGCGCATACCCAGATTCTGGAAGAGGTTCGGGAAAAGATGAAAGGTGAGATCGCCAAAGAGATCAAAGAAGCCCAAATCAAAGCCGAAGAAGAGTCAGAGATGAAGGCTAGAGAAATCTTGGTTGATGCCATGCGCCATGGGGCCAATGACTACACAGCAGAATATACCATGTCGGTGATCAAAGTCGGGGATGATGACGTCAAGGGGCGAATCATCGGAAAAGAAGGACGAAATATCCGCGCATTTGAGACTGCAACCGGTGTCGATGTGGACCTAGACGAAGAAGGCGTGATCCGTCTCTCATGTTTTGACCCGGTCAGACGAGAAATCGGACGTGTCGCACTTGAACGACTTCTGAAAGATGGTCGTGTCCAACCGGGACGCATCGAAGAAGTCGTAGAGCAAGTGAAAAAAGAGATCGAACGGATCATGTTTGAAGAAGGTCAGAAGCTCTGTCATACCGTTGGTGTCTACAATCTACCGTCACCAATCGTAGCGCTCCTTGGACGATTTAAATACCGCTTCTCATATGGTCAGAACATGATTGCCCATACGATGGAAGAGACAAAAATCGGTATCGCAATCGCCCGAGAAATCGGAGCGGACGTCAATGTCGTTCGGCTCGGATGTCTCCTTCATGACATCGGAAAGATCATCAATGACAAAGAAGGGACGCACGTCGAGCTTGGCGTTGACCTACTAAAAAAATACGGTCTTCCAAAAAAAGTGATCGACTGTGTCGCGCAGCATCACGAAGACACGCAATTCACCTCGGCAGAATCCATGCTCGTGTACATCGCCGATGCTATTTCTGGCGGACGTCCTGGAGCACGGTACGAAAACTATGACGAATATATCAAGCGTCTCAAGGACCTTGAGGAAATCGCCAAGCAACACCCAGGTGTGAAAGAAGCATTTGCATTTCAAGCAGGTCGGGAGCTACGTGTAGCGGTCGATCCAGGGAGCGTTGATGACGCGACATCAACGATCATCGCCCACAAGATCAAAGAAGAAATCGAGGAGAAAATGACATTCCCAGGACAGATCAAAGTGACGGTGATACGAGAGCTACGGAGTATAGAAGTAGCCAAATAATCTTTTTATATACATACTTGCCTAGAAAAATAACGGACACACATGTCCGTTATTTTTTTTGGTCCGTCGTGCACGTTTCCTCGGCCAAGAACCACCAAATATATATCGCGTATGTATATATGGCCCGTTTGGACAGCCCGTAATATTTTACGCATTGACATGACGCGCTATATTAACTATTTTGATTCATAGAGGTTGTTCTGGCAGTCCAGAAACAATTCAGAGTAGAAGATACCTATACTGCCCACGAGGAGGTGAATATCACTATGACGAAAGCAGATTTAGTCGAGGTCGTCGCGAAAAAAGCATCCCTCACTGCAAAAGCATCCCGCGAAGCAGTTCAGGCAGTATTCGGAACAATTTCCGATGCCATGAAAAAGGGCGATAAAGTAGTCGTGACCGGATTTGGGACGTTTATGGTTCGTTCCCGGAAATCACGCACTGGTCGCAATCCACAAACTGGAAAACCGATCAGTATCCCAGCACGGAAAACCCCAGGGTTCACCGCTGGAAAAGCGTTGAAAAAATTAGTTCGGTAATTTTGATACGTGTACGAGCCGGATTATTTAAAAGGAAAGACTCCCTAAGAAGATTATTCTCCAGGGGAGCTTTCCTGGTTTTACTTCTATACAATTCTTCGCCTGAGGGTCTTGAGTTCCTCATAAACGATATGTTCCATTGATTTTCATTACAGGCTCGTAGTAGACTTGATTACACCATGGCAAAGCGCGCTTCATTTTCAGCAATATCCGGAAAACAACCAACTGCTCCTGTAGTCAGTAAACCCGTCGTGGAGCCAGAGCCACAAAGATCTATTCCGGTCGTGGAGGTGGTTGTAGAAGAGCCGGATGTTCCAGTTGTCACTCGAGACGAACCAGCGCCGAGAGAGTTACCGAGAGAGCCAGAGCTCATGGAAGAGGCTCTACCCGAAGCAGATACACGTCCCGATGAACCATATGAAGACGTTAGTAGTCCGGAGCAATCTAGTACATATGAGCCAGAAGCGACGCCCGAGCCTCCAGTCATAGAGAAGGTGGCAAGACCAGATGATTTTGATATTCCACAGATGACCCCGTCTTCTTCTATGACTCAAAAAAAAGAAGTGGAAATCGCTGAACTATTTCGTAAAGGTGAGCCTGAGGTGACAGAGCCACTTGCGGGCGATACTGGTATCGGCCAGACAGAAGAATCAGCATTCCCAGAGATCACCTTGACTGAAAGCGAAGGAATGAAACCAGGCGTTTTTTGGGCAATTGCCATAGTCGTGGCGACGCTTATCATCGGTGGAGCACTTATCGCGGTGAAGCGTGGCGCTCTCGGACGATCAGTCATCCCGATGCTCGCGAAACCCACGCCGACAAGTGTACCTACTCCGACAGTTCTCGTGACTCCTACGCCGACGGTGCCCGTCGTGAGTAAAGAAGATATCAAAATATCCGTTCTCAACGGTGGTGGAGTTAAAGGTGCAGCAGGGGACATGAAAAAATTACTTGAGGCAAAAGGATATACTGTGACATCCACAGGAAATGCACCAGATTTCACCTATGAAAAAACATCTATCATCGTCAAATTTGGAAAAGATGATCTTCTGACTGTGCTTTCTGCTGATGTGGGAGGAGAGTATCCTCTTGGGACGGTGTCGGCCACTCTCTCAAAATCAAGCACCGTTGATGCTCAAGTAATCGTCGGGAAAAAGTAATGTTGCGACTCGGCTTCTTTTTTTTGTGACCCCTACTCCCTTGGTATATTTGGTACAATACCCATCACGTTTGTCATTTTT
>CAZQGM010000072.1:0-6707 GCA_964592885.1 uncultured Gammaproteobacteria bacterium | reverse complement strand
TGATCAAATGCAGGAATACTATCAGTACGAGTGTATCTGTCCAGTTGGTAAGGATTTTGACCCAGAATTTACTCCCGATCTGACCCCAAAAGATATGCTCAGGATGGGCGTATTTGGTGGGAAGTATATGAACGACTGCAAAGCAGAGTTTCCCGAGGATTGGTTTACCGAAGCCAAAATGTCTCTCGTCCGCGACGCATCTCTGAATTGTTTTGGGGTAAATGCATCACAGTCATTATCCGAATGGAAGCAAAAAGGCTGGATATCAAAAGAAGATCCACGGGGCTGGTTTCAGTGGTATTGTCGATATTACATGGGCCGCAGGATTACGAATATTGATCGAATTCAGATTAGTCGATGGAAGGCGATCCGAAGGCATATCGCACAACTAAAGATTCATTGTCGACCCGGAGACCTATCGTGCCGTCCTGTCCAGCGCCAGGCGCTCATCCACTGGGCCTACGACAGTAGAAAGCTGTGAAGTATTCTCCCCACTTCGCCGCGCCGTAGTCATGAAAAAGATACATATGCCGAAGGGCGGGTCTCCTTGGAATCCATAATAAACCCGAATCATTTTGCAATATATTGCAATATCTTGCACAAATTTAGTATGATGTTTGCAGATGAAATTTCCTCCAATATATCAGAAGTCTCCACAAATTCTTCAAAGCATCTATCACCTTGATGTGCTCAAAGCAGCGTTTGAAATGTATACGATTACAGATGAGCAGGCCCATGCATTGCGGCGTGTATCTCTCCTAAAAAGTGGACTATTTAGTGCACGGATAGAAGGAAATATCTTAACCGAGGATGATTTAGCATTTGGTATACGTGGCAGAGAGAAAGAAAAAATGGAAATCGAACACTTGGTGCAAGGATATGAATATATAGATCTTCATACGCCAAACGAGGTGTCAGGTTCTATACTTCAAGCACTCCATTCCATCATCGGCGCAGATGTTCTGTCTGAATATGGTCACTTTCGTACAGAAGACTCTGCTATCTTTGATGCATCTGGAACAGCCGTATATTTGACCCCAGCGCCTGTGAATATTCATGCACTCCTAGAGGAGTGGTATACATATGTAAATACGTCTACAGATGATCCACGGATAGTATCAGCTGTATCGCATATTTGGTTTGAAAAGATCCATCCATTTCTTGATGGTAATGGAAGATTGGGTAGGCTTGTAAGCTACTATATTTTAAAAAAACATGGATATGATTTTGGAGGGTTTGTTCCAATAGAAGAATATATTGATACGCATAAGTCAGAATACTATTACTCCATCGGCAGAGATACACAAGATGTGACAATATTTGTTGAATATTACCTTACTGCCCTTCATATGCAGGCTACAAAAACGATATACGAGTTGCAGCATCCCCGAATTGAGAATACGCATCGTTTATCGCCGCGCAGAAATGAACTATATATGTTGATCCGTGAACAGAAGATGATGACGTTTGATTCAATCAGACGAAGATTTTTAGGTGTTGCACTTCGCACACTCCATTACGACCTTTCAGAGCTACAAAAAAAGGGATTGATCAAAAAGCTTGGATCAACTCGTGGCGCTGTATATACAAGTGAATGATTCTATAAAATCCACTCGCCCAAACGGTGAAATCCGAATTATCTTGCAATATCTTGCACATTGTTTTGCAGATAATACCGTTAACATGCTATGAAAAAAAGACATATATTAACGGTAATTTGACCAAATACCGTTAATCTGGGGATAAAGCCGAGAGTGTTACTCGGTGATATGCGTGCATCCACGTACCAATGTCATATGTTTTGTGAGATAACAGATATAGGTATATGGTTGCCATAAAAGATGTGCCATATGTTGATCGTCCTCGTGAGAAATTTCTCAAATACGGTCCGGCGAAATTGACCGATAGCGAACTACTTGCCATTCTTCTTGGAACTGGAATTAAAGGAAAAAATGTCCTAGAACTTTCGCGCGCTGTACTTCAGTGCATTAAAAAACGAAGTTACCAATCACTAACGCTCGAGACGCTGATGGACATAAAAGGCTTAGGGACCGTCAAAGCGATAGAAGTCCTTGCGTGTATAGAATTGGGTAAACGCCTCCACGTATCATCTACTCCTATTGTCGCAGTGTCACCCCGCGCGGTATTTGAATCTCTTCCGGAACTGCGCACCCTAAAAAAAGAACAATTTCTCGTGATATATCTGGATACGAAAAACGTTGAGATCCATCGAGAAGTGATTTCTATTGGCACGCTCAATGCATCACTCGTTCACCCACGAGAAGTATTTGAGCCAGCCATTAGACATCTGGCGGCAAGCGTCATCCTTGTACATAATCATCCATCTGGCGACCCATCACCATCCGAGGAGGATAGGGTACTTACCAAGCGCCTTGTCGATGCTGGTCAGCTTCTTGATATCCATGTCCTTGACCACATCATCATCGGCAAAACGACATTTATGAGTCTAAAAGAACAAGGCTATATGTAAAAAAACCACACTCCGGGAGTGACGGAAAATAGTATGCCTATTCGCCATATACCAATTTGCACTGGACAGTGGTATCACATATATGATCGCGGTGTGGATCGTGCTCCTATATTTCGTTCCGAAGCTGATTACCAGCATTTATATGACGCTCTTGATTATTATCGCTTTCGGTCTGTACCAGTGCGATTTTCATATTATTTAGAACTCTCTATAAAACGTCGTGAGCAAATTCAAACCGAACTGCGTATCACTGATCCACTCATTACTGTAGGTGCATTTGCGTACATGAAGACCCATTTTCATCTGTTAGTAAAGCAGTGTATGGATGACGGAATTCATATCTGGCTTCATAAAGCACTTGATAGCTATACGAGATATATGAATACGAAATATTATCGGGTTGGTCCGCTTTGCCAGAGTATGTTTCAGCTTCAACCAATCGATTCCGACGAACAGCTCATCCATACATCTCGGTATATACATCTCAATCCAGTTGCAGCCGGGATAATGAGCATAGAATCATTGGAACAATATCCGTGGACTTCATACCCGATCTATCTAGGATCCAAATCCCAGTGTATTGATCCATCAGAAATACTACCTCTCGTAGGAGATCCAGAGCAATATCGATCGTTTGTTAAAGATCACGCTCATGATCAAATGACTGAGTCGTATGTTTCCGGATTTGTATCTGAAGATGTCGACAATAAACTAGCTTTTCAGGCAAATATATTTTAGCAATCTATCCTTATAATAAACCACACTCCGGGAGTGATGGAAAACAGATTCTGTATTTGAGCGTAGGTTTGTGAAAATAGGCCGTATAATTAACCACACTCCGGGAGTGATGGAAATCTGCCTGAAGGAACAAAATATGAATTGACATACGCGATAATCGTGGTACAGTAGCACTATATGATTACGGACGCGGATATAAAAAAATTAGAGGCTAAATTTGCTACAAAAGATAATCTTGTTGATTTTAAAGACACCATTCTAAATGAAATAAAAGGTCTTCGTGAGGATATAGCTATCGTGGTGGGATATAAAGATGAAATTGAAGATCACGATTATCGCATCGAGCAATTAGAAAAGCACACAAAAATGCCCCCATTAACTTCATAGGGCCCGTTTCATAGCAGCTTCATAGATATTATGAATTACGGTCCATTGTGTCGCATGTTCAACGAAGTTGAACATCAAATAGTTAAGGAAAGCGACCATAAGGTATTTTACTAGACTTGCCAGTTAGGCCGTACAATTAACCACACTCCGGGAGTGATGGAAAAGTGATGGGAAAGTGATGGGAAAGTCCTTTCTATCTACCAGCTCCTAACTACTTCTACCACGATTCGATCCCTGTCTGCCTTTTTATATGAAACATTTAGGTCGACACTCATAAAATCATCTGAGCGTGCACCCCCGATTTCCGAGTGCTACAATAGCCTGATAGCGAGTTCAAGAAATGCTTTTTATATGGTTAATTATCAACAAACTCAAGAGGAATTACTTCAAAATTTAAAACAGGGTAAATGGATTAGTGAAAGTGAGACTCGGTATGCATGGATCTCGAGAGGCGTTTGGAACGTTTACTGCTGACCAAGTTGATTATGGAAAGACTCTAGCCGAAATTCGTCACATTTCGATAGACCCAGATTTGCCGATTATTGGACAAGAATCGCAATTAGACTCAATCATTTTGTGAGCGGCAGATCCCACCTCGAGGTGGGACATAAAAGCTAATGTTAAATCAACAATAGAAAATAGTCAGACGAGAGAAAAGATTATAAAGTACATTGATGCGTTAAATCATGTTTTTTTGCACGAGCCATCTATATCCAAGCAACAAAAATTGGCTCGACAGAGATATTCTCTCGAGTAGAGTAATAAATACGGTATACTCGATTGTACCAGCGAAAGGAAAAATGACCTATGAATGACTCTAGCCATGTAAAGAAAATAGACCTAAACAAAGTAAATTGGCAGAGTAGTAGAGATTTTTTTGAGTCGCTTACAGATGACTTGCGTGGTTTACATGATAAAGATGAAAAATACGATTTCACTTGGGTTGGCAAACGTGCGGCGATTATTGAAGCAGGTTCCCCGATAAATAAAACATTCCGGCCAGACGAAAAGAATAGCAAAAATTGGGATACCACCGAGAACTTATTTATAGAGGGTGACAATCTTGATGCACTCAAACTTCTTCAGGAATCTTACTTAGGGAAAGTGAAGATGATCTATATCGATCCTCCGTACAACACAGGTAAGGATTTTGTGTATCATGACAACTTCAAAGCAACCGTAGAAGAATATGACGAAGCTACTGAATATAAAGACGAGGAAGGAAATATCCAGTTTAAGAAGAATGAGAAATCAAACGGTCGTTATCATAGTGATTGGTTAAGCATGATGTATCCCCGTCTTAAACTTGCTCGAAACTTATTGAGTGATGACGGAGTAATTTATATTTCTATAGACGACAATGAACAAGCGAATCTTAGAAAGTTATGTGATGAAATTTTTGGCGAGGACAACTTCATTAATAAAATAGTATGGAAAAAAAATAGCAGTGGCAAAACTGTTACGGAAAAGTATCCAGTCAATATTGATTACCTATATTTATACTCAAAAACCAACAATTACAAGTTAAATAACGTATTTAAACCCCTTTCCGAATCTACTAAGAAAATGTATTCAAAAGATGATAATGATGGCAGGGGCAAATATAGGCTTTATCCTCTGCAAAAGACCGGAGGACCTGGACCTGAAACAACTTATGACTACATGGATAATAACGGTAAAATATGGAAATGTCCTCCAAAAGGTTGGAGAATTAATAAAAATAAATTAAAAGACCTTGAGAAGGATAATCGATTAGTTTTAGATGGTAATAGTCTTAATGAAAAAGCATATTGGAACGAGAGAGAAAATGATGGTCAGATTGCCGATACTCTCTGGGACGATCTTTCAGAGAATTCAGTAGGTACAGCAGAAGTAGATAAATTAGTTGGGAAAGGCTTATTTACAAATCCAAAGCCTACAGACCTAATAAAAAGATGCCTTAAAACCGCAATTGAAGCTGATTTCCTTATTGCTGACTTTTTTTGCGGTTCAGGTTCCACTGCTCATGCTGTCATGCAACTAAATGCTGAAGATGGGGGCAATCGTAAATGGATTATGGTACAACTGCCGGAAAAAACACCAGTGGATTCTGAAGCGCGAAAAGCAGGATTTTTGACTATTCCTGAGATTGCTCGTGAAAGGATTCGCCGTGCTGGTGACAAAATTGCTAAAGAGTTCCCTGAAGCAAAATTAGATTATGGATTCAGGTCTCTCGTTATAGCTGATACGAACTACAAAGAAGTCTATAGGCCCGTTAACGAAATCACTCAAGATAGTTTGTTGGAAACAGTCGATAACATTAAAGAAGATAGAACTGAGCTTGATCTACTGTATGGCGTACTTACTCAACTTGCTCTTGAACTAAATAGACCACTGACAAAAAAGGACATTTCAGGATCACGAGTCTATTTATACGACTACCTCGGGGAGGTATCGGGATTAGTAGCTTGTTTCTCAAACGAAGTATCCGAAGATGCAATTAAACAAATTGCGGCCATGAAGTCTTTGACTGCGGTTTTCAGAGATTCATCTTTTGCAGACAGTCAGGCAAAGGTAAACCTGGCAGAACATTTTCGAGTTATATCCCCAGATACAAAGGTGAGGGTAATCTAGCCGTATGAAATTAAGATTTAAACATCAAAAATTTCAGGAAGATGCAACCAATGCGGTGTGTGATATTTTTACTGGTCAACCAAATAAAAAACGCAAGTTTTTGGTTGATCAAGGTGTAAAAAAAGGAACTAATTACTCATTATTTGACGATGTTCAGACTGGATGGGCTAACCCCGAGATTCATTTGAGAGAAGAAGATTTACTTCGAAATGTACGTGAAGTCCAAAAGTTTCAGAAAATCATCCCCGTTAATAAACTAGTAACAATGACCAGTAAAGTGGAATGGGATAACGGACGAAAAACTACTGTCGAAAGACCTGCTTTTACCGTTGAGATGGAAACGGGTACGGGCAAAACCTATACCTACATCAAAACGATGTACGAACTTAATATCAGGTATGGTTGGAGCAAATTTATTATCGTGGTGCCAAGTATTGCTATCCGTGAGGGTGTGGCGAAAAGTTTTCGAATTACTGCA
>CAZQGM010000071.1:0-6721 GCA_964592885.1 uncultured Gammaproteobacteria bacterium | reverse complement strand
AATTTTTATAATTATGAAAAAAGAAATCTCAAAAAAAAAATATGAATACATACCAAAAACTGGAGAACGGGTTCAAAGAGCATCTGAGTATGTCCCTAAATGTGAATCGTTATTGGACATAGGTTGCGGAGATGGTATTTTGTCTCATTTCGTAAATGATAAAGTTAAACAGATCTACGGCTTGGATAATAATGATTTAGTATTAAAAAAAGCCAAAGACAAAGGTGAGAAAGTAAAGAAAATTAATTTTGATAAGGATCGGTTTCCATATTCCAATAATCAATTCGATTGTGCTGTTTCACTTGATGTAATTGAACATGTGTACGATGCAAGGAAGCTTCTACTAGAAACATATAGAGTTTTAACAAAAAATGGTGTAGCTATCATTTCCACCCCAAATATTAGATTCCTTCCTCATTTATATACTCTAATAGTAAGGAAACGCTTCCCAAAGACTACGGTAGAGGTTATTCCGTATGACGGAGGACATATCCATTTTTTTACTTATCAAGACCTGATCGACCTGATGCATGAAGTTGGTTTTAAAAATATTATTAGATCAGAAATCATTAATAAGCCGAAACGAAAATGGAAGGGACGCATATTAGAGTTATTTTTTGGTAGAGAATTTATGCAAGAATTTGCATCTCCAGGGATATTATTGATTGGGACGAAGTAAACGAATAGTAGTTGAAGAAAAATAAAATGAGCAGTACAGTTTTTCATCGCATGACGATCAATACCACGGTGCAGATCGTGGTAAAAGCGGTGCTGATCGCTATCAGTCTCGGACTAACATCTATCCTCACCCGCGCACTTGGCCCTGAGAAATACGGCATCTACGTTTTTGTCATCACATTTCTATCATTTTTTTCAGTCCTGAGTGATTTCGGGACGAGTCTCGTGATAGTGAGGGAAGCAGCAGGTGACAGACAAAAAAATCGAAACATCATCGCGACATTTTGGTACGTGAGACTACTTTTGACTATGCTCGCATTTATCCTTCCCATCGTAGCGGTGTTTCTATTTCCGTATAGCGCAATCATCCGTATCTCGGTCATCGTCGGATCGGCAAGCATAGCCCTTAGTAATTTCGCCGGATTTCCAAATGCGCTATTTCAAATCGAAAATCGTATCGACATCGTGAGCTACCTCGATTTACTCGGAAAACTCGTCACACTTGGTGCGACACTCCTATTCCTTTTCTATCACTTAGACGTCGCATGGTTTATCGCTGCAATCGGAATCGGAAATGCAGTATCACTTATCGCGGGACTCATCATCTCAAAAGCATCTATCACGGAATATCGGAATGCCAAGCCATCTAGCAGAGATATGGGAACGCTTATCCGGTCAAGCATGATGGTCGGGATCACGTCACTTCTTGCGATCATGTACTTCAAACTTGATACCTTTATGCTTTCGATCTTCAGACCAAGTGCCGAGATAGGGTATTACGGTCTGGCGTATAAAGTGTTTGAAAATATCCTGATGCTCTGGGGATTTTATATGGCATCTGCATACCCCGCGCTTTCTGCTTCCTATAGTCGAGATAAAAAAACGTTTGCTGACGTCCGAAAGGTCTCGCTCCAGATCGCAATCATCGCAGGATTTGGTCTCGTCGGGATTCTCTACTTACTTGCTCCCATGATCTTAAACGTTCTCGGAGGTTCGACGTTTCATGAGAGTTTTCCGGCTCTTCGAATATTGATCCTTGCAGTGCCACTTCTGTGTCTCAATAATTTCGGATACCATATCTTGATTATCCGTAAGGAGGAGCAGAAGATCATATATCTTTTCCTGGGATCATTGGCGTTTAATGTGATCATGAATCTGTATATGATTCCTCACTACGGATTTATCGGAGCAAGTATCACGACGCTTGCAACAGAAGTACTTAATACCGTCATATACTATGGTGTCTACACAATCTGGAAGGATATCGCATGAGTAAATTTACCAGTGAAGAAAAGAAATATCATGATGAAGTTGCAGGTGACTATGCAAAGACCCGCTATGGGGACTTTATATGGGAAATTCCCGAGCGGTGGTTCATCCTGCAGCCACAGTACTTCATCGGAAAAAAGGTCATCGATATGGGGTGTGGCCCAGCAGTATCCGTGAAAAAAGCATTTGGGAGTGATTTCGGACGAGAAGTCTCCTATACCGGTGTCGATATCTCAAAAAAGATGATCAACGAAGCAAAAAAAACCATCCCCGGTGGGACGTTTCGAGTGCACGGCTTTTCCGGTCTCGGAATAAAAAAATCATCCATGGATACTGTGATGGCACTCGGAGCGCTTCATCATGCAGAAGACCAACGAGCGACGCTTCGGGAGTGGTGTGACATGGTGAAGCCTGGCGGACAGCTACTCATGCGTGAACCGTTGTATTTCGCGCTCCGTCGAGGAACGGGAGCCAGTCCAAATGAAGAAGGGATACAGACGTCCCTGGTGGATGCAGTACTCGGCGAAAAGCACTTCACGATGTATCTAAAGGTCTATTTCTGTTCGAAATTTCTCCACCTCGTAAACCGCATCAATAATAAATGTATCCCAACGCTTTGGAAACGGTATGGCGTACTCTGGACACTGCCATATGTGATCGATATGCTTTTGTGTAATACACTCGGACATCTACTCCCGTGGTTTCGGGGAGAAGCAGTGATCATCATAGCCAAAAAAATATGAACGCAGTTTTCGTACGAATGACTGGTGGCGTATCTGGGGCCGAGGTATACACCGCGTGGCTCACCAGGGCTCTTCAAGTGCATGGGAGTGTCTCATCGTGTGTTCTTACTGATCACATGCCATTTGTCACATATCTTAAGGATCGCAACATACCAAGTCGACACGTCCGTATGACTGTTGGTGAAATCGGAACAAAAAAATCATATCTCTGGGCATGTATCAGGATGCCCATATATATCCCGTTGATGGTTCGACAGATTGGGGTGGAATGTGTAAAGCTACAGACAAAGAGAGTTGTGCTTGAGTCTACGACCGAAAAAGTTTTTTTGACTGGCCTTTTAACACTTCTCGGATATCGTGTGACATGGATAGAGCACGGTCCGTTTATGCGGACTGATCGGTGGGTAGTGATAAAAAAACTGTATGTACTGGCAAGTCGTTTTGTCCGCACCATCATTGCCGTATCTGAGGATACGAAGCAGGATTTGGTCTCTGGAGGAGTACATGAAAAAAAGATCAAGGCTATTGTGATTGGAATTCCTGAAAACGAACTTCAACAGAAGAAACATACAGGCCGCGTAGAGTATATAGGATATCTGGGTGGCATAAACAAAACAAAGGGAATAGAGGATTTCGTCAGCATCGCGAGACGAATTGCCGGGAGATACACAGAACTAAAGTTTTGTGCCATCGGTTCTGGACCACTTGCCTCATGGGTAAAAAAGCAGTCCAAAGATAAGGTGCTTTCATCAAGACTTGCGGTGTATGAGGATCCAGACGATCGAAGCATTCTCTCAGGGATTGATGTCTTCGTTTTTCCAACGCATCACGAAGAAGGGATGTCGATAGCGTTACTTCGGGCACTTGGGAAGGGAGCACTCGTGATCGCGCGTGACATCGGTGGGAATAGAGAAATGGTGATTCATGGAAAGACCGGCATACTCCTGCCATATGAAGCATCCGCTGATGCATTTGCAAACGCAGTGCTGACGCTCAAAAAAGATACCGCACTTCAAAGGCACCTACGAGAAGGCGCGGCCTCGATGCTGAAGGAAGAGTGTAACGAAAAAATACAGACACAGAAGATACTCGAGTACATTATGTCCTAATATATGGCACATACACCCTATACTATCGGCATTCCGACACGTCGACGCCCGACGTGTATACAAACTGTACTCGAATATATTCACAAGCAAACGATACCCCCAAACATGGTTATCATCGTGGAGCAGGAAGAAAATCATGAAGCACTCTATCAATCGATTGGCAAAAAACTCGGTATTCCGCTTCTATACATCTATCGGGAATTGGCCAACACACCTGCTGCGCGAAATGACATCCTCAAACATACTCGTACACCCATCATCCTGTTTTTGGATGACGATTCGGAACCAGCGCCGACATGGGCAGCAATGATGTGCAAACGCTTTGAGAATGCGACCGTTGGTGGATGCGTGGGTAGGTCCGAAACCATTGACCAGGGTAGTGAGCCACTGCGATCTGATACCGGCCGTGTGACATGGCTTGGCACCGTGACTGATGGGTTTTCCTCGGGCGTAGCGCAGGACGTCGATACAGTCATCGGTTGTAACGCGGGTTTTCTGGCGGATGTCATCCGAACGCTCGGAGGATTTGATGAATTGTATACAGGGAACGCGATGCGCGAGGAGACCGACATGTCACTTCGTGTGAAGGCTGCAGGATACCGAATCGTGTTTGAGCCGAGTGCCTATGTCTTTCATCGTCGGTATGAGCACGGAGGAGCGAGAAAAGTGGACGATCGGATCGCATGGTATTTCCACTTTTTTTCAAACGAAACGTATTTTTTTCTCAAACATAGAAATCCCATCTTTCTGCCACTATTTCTTTTGACAAAGTGGGAGTGGATACTTCGGTGCAGTTTCGGATTTGGGCGCGAGGTGAGTCTGAGATCGATAGTCACGCCAATACACGGTATCATGCATGGAGTAGGGAAACGTATGAGGAAGGCACGATATGACTATAGGAATTGATGCAGGCGCACTCTCAGTGACCGATGACCGACTAAAAGTCGGAGTGTATCGCGTGACAGAAAGCCTCGTTGATGCCCTGGTGACCTCTCCTTCTGGTCCACATCTTCGGCGGTATGCCTTTGGCACCATGAAAAAGGCCCATGAATATAGTGAGCGGATGACCGATGTCGTGATCCGTCCTCCGACAGGGTATATGCAGGTCCGGATCCCACTCGAGCTCTTTTTTCATCCCGTCGACTGCTTTGTCGCTGCATCGCAGGTAGTGCCATCATGGACCGGTAGTCCGGTACTCGGGTGTGTGTATGACCTTTCGTTTTACCGAGAACCCGATGCATATCCGGGATCGTACGCATCGCTTGTGGCACACACAGAGCATCTCGTGAAAAAATCAAACCACATCCTGACCATCTCAGAGTACGTCAAAGCAGACATCGTGAAGCGATTTGCTGTGGCGCCTGATGTGATCACTGTCGCATATCCACCGGTTGATCCGCGTTTCCGCATCGAAGGACAAGGTCATAGGCATCCACGTCCATACTTTTTATCTGTAGGAGCGCTTAAAATCGGCAAACATATCCCGACGATGATCAAGGCATTTGCGCATTTTTCAAAAGATCATCCTGACATCGATTTGCTCATCGCTGGCGGGGATTTCTGGCCTGATGATCATATCGCTCGCACTATCAAACAGCACGGCTTAGAGTCTCGAGTCATACTTCTCGGGCACGTGGCTGATGATGTCTTAGGTGGGATATACCGATCTGCTATCGCCCTTCTAGCTGTCTCGCCAAATGAAGGGTTTTGCCTTCCTGCTGCAGAATCGATGG
This sequence comes from uncultured Gammaproteobacteria bacterium, assembly GCA_964592885.1. Classification (GTDB taxonomy): domain Bacteria; phylum Patescibacteriota; class Microgenomatia; order UBA10105; family UBA927; genus CAZERT01. The sequence continues at coordinate 1,189 of CAZQGM010000071.1, read as the reverse complement.
CATCTGGGATTCCCGTTATCGGAGTATCATCAGGCGCGATGCCGGAGACGGTCGGCACCGGTGGGATATTGGTTGCCCCAGATGATACCGCTGCCATAGCTCAAGCGATGTCTGATATCGTGGCATATCCGGGGAAACGAAATCGTTTGGCACTTCGGGCAAAAAAAGAATCCGAACGGTTTATCCAACACGAGTTTCGGACACGTGTGTGGGAAGCTCTCCAGATGACTATCGCAACCAACCTATATGACTAGTGCACATGTGTATCAAGACAGTTTTGCCACATGGTGGAGCCACGCGACTCGGGTCGATGGGTGGTTAGCAAAGCGTGAAGGAAAACTACTATACACACTTGCGTCTGTCTTTCATGCGACTGGTGATATCATCGAGATCGGAAGCTACAAGGGAAAATCCACGCTGCTTCTGGCTTCTCCTCTTAGAATATCTAAAAGAGGTCACGTCATCGCCGTCGATCCACATAACGGTGACATCACACTTCATGCCCCGAAATTTCCAAGTACTCTTCATGCGTTTAAACAAACGATACGAGAAGCGCATTTAGAAAACTATGTCACGGTATATCGTATGACGTCACTTGCGGCCGCAAAAAAATATCGAGGGGTTACTGATATCCTATTTATTGATGGACTTCATGATTATGATCATGCGTCAGAGGATTTTAGTGCATGGTTTCCGTATGTGAAAAACGGCGGGATCATCATTTTCCATGATGCGTATTGTGGTATCCCAGGTGTGGGTCAAGCGGCTCGCGAGGTGCTGAGGCGACCGGATATTTCTGGGGTTGGCGCAGTCGGTTCGATGATATATGTGATCAAGGGGGCGCCACAAACAGTTTGGTCAGCTGTGGAGTTTAGTATACGCCGGTGGCTCATACATGCTGGACAGCGTGTGTATGAGTGGAGTGCTCTACCAAAAAATATGCGTATGTTTTTTTCTCATCGCATCATCAAACTCATGCTCTACTCAAAGATTGATCGTATGATGGGAGATATTGTATGAAACTTGCCATCGTCCGGGGGAAATTTCTCAACCAATACGAGATGCAGTCATTTGCTCCGCTTGTCGGACGAGTGGATATCACTGCGATTGGCTCACTTCATCCGTTTCATGACCGTTTTCCGTTTCCAGTTGTAAAACTTCCATCTCCGATGGATGTTCCAGAATTCCC
>CAZQGM010000070.1:0-6778 GCA_964592885.1 uncultured Gammaproteobacteria bacterium | reverse complement strand
GGACAATCACTGTTTGATGTACACGAGCTATCACACTGTGGATTGGGGGTGGGCGATGGAGTAGGGGTAGGAGACGGAGTTGGGGTCCGTGTGGGTGTTGGGCTTGGGGTATTTGTTGGATTCACTTCAGTGATCGTAGTGCTATCCGTTTTATCACCGCATCCACACTTCATACTATAGCTTTTACCGCCTTTTCCTGGTACATCAATCTGGATCGTTCCACAGAAACAGTTAAAATTAAAGCTTTTATTGCTGACGTTTTCACCTTGGCATCCTCCTGCTAAATCAGAGAACTTTTTTTCGCAGAACCACACCGTCTGTCCTCCTCCTTGGCAGATAGACTCAGATGCATGTGTCTTGCAGTAGGTAGAGGTATTAAATGTAAGACCTTCCTCTTTAATGCCATGTCTAAAATACTCGCCACATAGTCCCATTTCAGTCGTTGATGTCGATGTATTTGCAGAGTTATATACAACGTTCGTTGTTGGGTCAGTGATCGCATTTCCCGTCGCTCCATTGGTATATCCACAATACCCTCGTCGATCAAAAGAGAGTGTGACACCGTTGCATTTACAAGTCTGTACTCCTTTGCAGTTTGGATCCGTTGGTTCACAATACGTCGCACCGTATGTTGGCATTTCGCCACATTTATCAAATATTGCAGTATTACATGCAGTTGTCCCATCTGAGCAGAAACCACCACATCCACCACACCAGATGCCACCTTTGGTTTTACATGCTGCTTCAGTGCTTGCAGCTATCTCCTCTGCTGGTTTTGGGCTCGGATAAAATAGCCCATCACACGTCGCCTTGCCTTTTTCTTCCAGGCATTTCTCGTACGTCCCTAATTCACCTTTTTGTCTCGCTTGATCTGTCGCCTTTACATCTTCGGGAGAACGAGCTTTATTCGTCGCTTCTTTACTTGCTTTTGCTTTTTCAGTGGCTTGTTTAGCGATTTTATAGGGATCAGTGGTTGCTGCCTTACTCCTGATCTCTTGTTTCGTTTTTTGGTCCATCCCGTAGTACACAAGGACAGGAGTGATAAGAAGGACCAGAATGAGTCCAATGATGACTCCAGTGTGGAACCCTTTCTTTTTCGGAGTATCGTGACTAGGTGGAGCTACTGGAGGATGGACGATGGGAGTGTCTGATGGCACTGTACCCGGAGCTGGTGCATTTACACCGATAATGGTTGGCGGTGGTGTAACCGGCTTTGGTGGCGCTTCCATGAGAGAGTCGATTAGAGAATTGATTGAATCAGCACTTTTAGCGGCGTCGGGATGTGTAGCGCTTGGAATTGCCGGTGCCGATGGTGGTGGCGAAGGGGGCGCATCGTTTCTAGAGGTGACTGTGGATGGGGTGTCCATAGGTTATTGTTTAAGGGTGACCATACCGATACTAATCATGCTCATAGCGCCAATAAGGAGGAGTATAAGCGGCAACGTCGAACCTGTTTCTGGCATTGGTTCGCCTGTTTGAGTTGATTCTTCAGTCGGCACCTCTTCAAGAGTCGGCTCTAGGGTTGGCTCCGGTGTTGGTTCAATCGTAGCTGAGGCTGTCGCATCGCCCAAAACCTGTGTGCCACTTTTAAAGATCGAAAACAATTGTGTGACAGCAACTCTTTTGTCTTTTTCATCTTTGGTCGTCATCGTTACACTTGTCTGTCCTGCAGGTAGGGCATTTTTGGGGGTATAGGTAAATTTCCCTTGTAGATCAAACGTAAGTGAAATGATTTCTGGGTTCGTGCGGCCGATAGTCAGTGTCAGTGCTTTTCCAGGAATACCAGTCCCAGCGATATTTGGTCTGACGGATGTCAGGTGAGCTCCTCGTGGTGGCGCAGTAAAAATGATTTTCCTGTTTTGTACGATTTTTGTGGTGCTTGCGCCTAAAACAGCAGCATCTTTTTGGGTTGGATTTGGCGCTTGAGACGTAGCTGGTGTAACTGTAGGCATTACGGTCGGCTGGAGCGTTGGCGTATTAGCGATTGTTTCAGCTTTTTTGGATTGTTCTCTTGTAAAATCATTTGTCCCTCCTGTCACGATAACGGGAACAGGTGATAGAGATGTTACGAATGCTGTGGCGGTTGTCTGAGTCCCTGGTGAGATGACGGTAAATGATGCTGTTTTTGCCGTCTGAAACGACATAGGCGCCGCCAGATCATTTGTCCGGAGCGTTGTAAGTGGGATGACCCACGATCCGTTTTTCGTAGTGGTCGTTGACACAGGTTGGCTCCCATCGATTGTGAGAAATACGACAGCATCAGTCACTGGCAAGCCGCCCGTATCTACCACAGAACCATACGCAGGGTCATGTGGTTCTGGTGTTTCAAAGATCACTAAAGGAGTTCGAACAGGCGAAATTGGCGAAGAAAGCGGGTATCGTTTTCCGGCAGAGAGTATCGTAATGTCATAGTCTGTTTGTGCTGTTAATCCGGTCACCGTCGCGCTATGTATCAGATATTGCCCAAGTACACCTGTCTTATCTCGATCATCGAAACTCACGAGTTTGACACCAGCTGCATTCGTCAGCATGAGTTGCCCAGTTGTCGGGGTGTCTGTCTGCCATACGACCGTCATAGCTGTCGGTTTAATGTTGGTTATCATCGGTTGTTTGGGCACAGTTGAACTGGAAGCGCGAGTTGCCGTGCTATTTTGAAACACGGATGTCACAGCACCCATCACGCCCACAAGGACGATCACGAGCAAAATACCGACCGGAATAGGAATTCGATTGGGCATACAATTAATACGATTTTCGCTGCTGGATTGATTCCAATGTAGCAGTGTCAATACTGGATGACAACGGGGCAATGAGTTCTTGTGTTCGAGCGGTCACTGTCGTTGTGGTCGTCGTTTTAAGTAATTCAAATGTCACCCAGACGATAACAGTCAAAAATGTCAAAAGTGAGATACGTAATAGATCTTGATCAGTTTTCATAGAGTTATTTTCCCTTTGTAAAAAATGCAGTGAGTCGTAATGATACGTTTAGATCTCCGGCGGGAGCACCAATAGTGGGTGTATCGACACTCTGGGCTACGCTAATGCTATCAAAACGGAAAAGTCGCCTCATGGAGCCAAGGGATGTGAGAAATGTATGGACATTTGGAAATGTACCTACCATGGTGATGGTGACGGGGAGCTCTATCGGAACGAGCTTGGTGATAGCCGCTTTTTTCGTATCTGTGTCTACCGCATTCGTCACAGTAAGAGGTGATGCTGCTACTTGTACTGCGGAAACTGATGCTCCTGCTTCCGCCCCTATGGCTCGAATCTGATCAAGGAGCGTTAAGACTGATGGATCATCTGGAAGCGCTTCTTTCAAGACTGGCACTTGCTCAAGCACGGATTCATACGCTGCCTCAGCCTCTATAAGTGAGTTTATTTTCAGATCCATCTGTTCATTTACTTTGGATTTATCAGCTATCTCTCGTTGGAGGTAGAGGATTGTCTGGACGGTTGGCCGGATCGCATACCAAGCAAAAAGCGATATGACAAGCAAAAAAAAGACTACCGTGGAGTAGGTTTTATTCTTCGGTTTGATCAGGATCGGTTCGATATTCTGATAATACTTGCGATACTGCTTGGTAAAAGAGTCTTCCATAGTATTATTTGCCTCGTTTTGACGATCCAAAGACGATCGCTAAACTGTAACTAATACCCCCGTTAGCCCTCCGTTCGATCGTATCGACATTGACAGACTGCACGATTGAATCAGCCGTTAATTGGGCAAGAAATTGGTTGAAGCTACTCGCTGATAGAGAAAATGCCTTAGTGGTTAGACGATTGTTTCGGATCGTAAAGCCATTAAGTGCAGTACCCGGAGGTGTTGTTCGCTGAAGCATTGTGATTACCTCTAAGGGGAGCGGTTCATTTGTGATGATTTCTTTTGCAGATTTTAGCGTTGCCTGGAGCGTCCGAATAGATGATTCTAGATCCGCATTTACCTCAAGGATTTCTTGTTTTTGGGTGATCTCTTCGTTGAGGTCAGTGAGCCTTCTATCAAGCGAAAATCTAGAAACGAATGCAACAAGTACGACAAGCTCTGTCACAACCATGATGTACCGACCAAATGTCGACACCCAAGTGATTATGCGACCAAACACAGACGTGTCCGGTGCGTTGGATCCGAGAAGGTTGATGGGGTGGGCAGAGACCGACATACAGTACTACCAGTATACGCATGTTTCGGGCGTAAAAACAAGGGAAGCGAACACGTGATACACACATGAAATACACGTGATACACACATGATATTTTTGAAAAAAACATCGCGATACTGCGCGACACAAGAGGCGTGAGTTATTTCCAGGAAATGCGACGATAAAAAAACTATTTCTTGAGAAGTTTCGAAAGTCGTGACTTGAGCCGGGCTGCTTTGTTTTTGTGGATAACGCGGAATTTTGCCGCTTTATCGATCACTGATGCAGTTTTGGTAAGTGTCGCTTTTGTTGGCTTGGCTCGATATGTCTTCACCGCAGTACGAAGGGTTTTTCGTTTTGTTGCATTGGTTGTGGCAACTTTTCGGTCACGGCGGAGTTTTTTCTTGGCTTGTTTGATGATTGGCATAATGGAATATAGTATACCGGTTTATCACTTAACACGTCAAGCAAGATATAACAAACTTCGATACCGTGGTGTAGCTACGCACATATTTCCTGCGTATTTTCATGTGATGGACCAAATTTATCATATATGCGTCTACCCACGAGAGGAGGTATACTATCACCTGAGATGGGCTTCTTTCTTTCACTTTTCGGCAAACGTCAATCATCCGTCCGTTCAGCGACCTACGTCCTGATGGTGATGGTATTGGCTTCTCGTGTATTTGGGCTTGTCCGCGACCGCCTGTTAGCGGCCAGATTTTCTCCTGATGAGCTTGGGGTCTATCTTGCGGCATTTAGGTTGCCAAATTTACTATTTGAACTCCTTGTGATGGGAGCGCTGACGTCTGCATTTATCCCTGTATACACAAAGCTACTTCATGAAAACAAAGAAAAAGAAGCATGGGCCATGTCTTCGGCTGTCATCAATCTCTGCATCGGAGCGCTGGTCATCGTGTCTATACCGATGCTTATATGGACAGAACAAATGTCTCAGCTCATCACACCGGGGTTTTCCGAAGCAGATATCATTACGATGAGCTCGTATACACGGTTTATCATTGCCAGTCAGGTGATACCACTTCTAGTTGGGAACTTTTTTACCGGTATTCTTCAGTCATATGACATCTTCCTTATCCCGGCAGCAGCTCCTGTCATTTATAACCTTGGAACTATTTTTGGCATTATTGTATTGACCCCGATATACGGTTTATGGGCACCGGTCATTGGTGTCGGGATCGGTGCAGCACTTTTCATGTTTATCCAGATTCCATCACTCATCAAGATTGGGTTTAAATACCAGCTGATATGGTCAGCAAAAGTCGAGGGCGTGAAGGATGTTTTTCGCTTGATGGGACCGCGAACATTTGGTCTTGCTGTGTCGCAGATAGACTCTACGACTGATCTCATTTTAGCCTCTATTCTCGGCCCACGGATGGTGACGATATTTAACTTCGCCCAGCACTTGCAACAACTTCCGATTGGATTATTTGGTTCGACTGTCGCACAAGCTGCGTTCCCCATATTGTCCCGCGCTGCTGCAAAAAAGGATCACGGGCTTTTTGAAGAAACGATCGTATCAACTATGAATCAAATTCTTTTTTATACCCTCCCTGTGTCTGTTCTTTTTATCGTGCTTCGGACACCAATCGTCCGTCTGGTATTCGGTGCGTCACAGTTTGACTGGGATGCGACAGTTTTGACCGGTATGACACTATCGGCATTTTCAGTCTCACTTTTTGCTCAATCGGCCATACAGATCCTGACACGTGCGTTTTACGCACTATATGACAGCCGAACACCAGTAGGAGTCAGCATCACGACGATCATCGTCAACATCACACTTAGTTTATTTTTTATCCAATACATGGGGTGGTCGGTATGGTCCCTTGGTGTCTCCACAAGCATAGCTAACATCTTGCATGTGCTGATACTTGTCGCTCTTTTATATCGTAAACAACAGGGAATGGATATATTTAGGTTGGTACACAACCCCGTACGGATGGTCGTCGCGTCGCTTGTCATGAGTGTCGTTGTGTATATCCCGTTTAAATTATTTGATCAGCTGGTGTTTGATACGACTCGGACGCTCGGGCTTATCCTTCTATTGGGTGCTGTATCGGGCATTGGACTACTCACATATCTATATCTCGTGTGGCTATTTGATGTGACGGAGGTAAAGTCTGTATTGGCACTTCTGGAGCGAGTGAAAAACCTGCGATCATTCTTTATAGAACCAGCCAATGAGGTAGTTGATAATGGCAATCAAGATCAACCGGTGTCATGACATGCTCAATTATAAAATTACGAATTACGATAATTACAAATTTCTGACAACTTGGCGGTGCCAAATGATATCAATCACGATAGATCGTTCAATATTTTTTCATAATTCTGTAATTTTATAATTCGTAATTAGTCAAAAATGATTACCGGTGTCCCGATGTCAGCAAACTCATAGACACGTTTTGATACCCCGGGCTCAAGTGCGATACACCCGCCCGTGTTTGGCTCCCCGATAAAATCCTGTGGACGCTGTATACGCTTACCATCTTCACTATAGAAGTACGGTAGTTCATGAATGCCAAGTGTAGCATGAAGTGTCGGTTCCATATAAAAACCCATCCAGTAGGGCATATAGACCTGGTAGATATTGGAAAACGCATTTACCGCCTTAT
>CAZQGM010000069.1:0-6793 GCA_964592885.1 uncultured Gammaproteobacteria bacterium | reverse complement strand
CACTATCCCAAGCTCGTTCTCGAAGTTCATCGATGATACGTCCACGCAAAAATCGCTCTGTTTGGATAAAAGGAACGCGCTTTTTTTTGCTATCCTTTGGCATCCGTGCCGAAACTTTCTTTGGAATTCTAGCCACCTCGTGTTTTAATTCAAGTGCTCCATAGTCCATTAGGGCCTGGTGCCATTCCCACGATTTCCCTTTGGGGACAAGCATCCGCGCCACGTCTTCCACTATCGATTCTTTTTGGAGCTCTCCAGAAAAAAAGAACTGCGTGATAATCCGTCGAATATTTGTATCGACCATGCATTCGTCATTCCGGAATGCAAATACCTGAATTGCCGCCGCGGTATAGGCTCCAACTCCGGGTAGGGACATGAGTGTTTCTTTGGTTTTGGGAAATACTCCCTGATGAGTTGTCACGATCGCTTCAGCGGTTTTTTTTAGGTATAAAGCACGCCGATTGTACCCAAGCCCTTTCCAAAGCCGAAGTACATCTGCAGTACTAGCATGGGCTAAGTGCTCGACATCTGGAAATGCCGTGATAAATTCTCGATATTTGGGAAGACCACGCGACACCTGCGTTTGTTGGAGCATGATTTCTGATACGAGTATCAGGTACGGATCAGCGGTGTGACGCCATGGAAGATCCCGAGCATTTATTTTCCACCACGAGAATATGAATTCTCTAAATTCAGTTATTCGCTTTGCCGGTATCTGGATATGATCCATTTTAAAAAAATCACTATATTTACCAAATATGCCTCCCGTGGCAGGACGGAAGGCATATTTTTATTCTATCGTAAATATGGCGTTACTGTGCCGAAACCGCAGTTGGCCTCACTGGAAGACTGAAATCTTTCAGCTGCTTCACTTCGGTCAGTGTTTTTGCCTGTACATTCCATAGTCCGTGGACACGAACTCGATGTCCGTTTTGCATGTCTGTAGCCGTGATAGTTTTGCCAGTGCGATCTGTCAGTTTCATCGAAGATGTAAGCGTGACGGTCTGTGCTCCCCGATTTGGTGTCGTAAGCGTAAAGCCCGTAGCGCTTACATTTGACACAGTTCCGATAAACACCCCAAATCGCTTCTGGATTGAGCGGTCACGGACGAGAATCGCGTTGACAGCTGTTTTTGTATCATCTGTATATTTTCCAGTGATATTTAGCACATCTCCTACCTGCATTTCATCAAATGATCCTACTTTTCCCCAGAAGCGTCGCATCACATGGGAGTTGGCTCCGAGGTTTACCGTAAGGGTCGTTCCTTCTTTGGTCTTTACGGTCAATGCCCCAGAAGTCATCGATCCGGTTTTACTCACAAGTGTGACATCAGAAAGTCGGGCTATCAGATTCAAACTCTTTCTCATGGCAGCGATCGTTGGACGGGGTGTCCCTTTGAGTTCTTTGACTTCTTCACGAATTTCCTGTCGGTTTTCCTTGACCATTTCTCGGATATCTTTCCGGATTGTATTTTTGGCTCCTGTGGGACCGGTTGAGGCCGTTACAGACTCCTCTGCATGCACTGGTAGTGTGGCAAATGCAAGCACAATGGCGACGAACATAAGACTAGATTTATTCATATAATTTCCTTTCATGCCAAAGATCCTATTCACATACTATACGTGTCATACCCCTAAATAGTTTCACGTATCAATTTTCAGACGTATACGTTATGGTCATTTCTTGTTCAGCGAACTGACCATCTGCGGCATTTGCGATGATGACGATCATATTTTCGCCCTCTTCCAGTGTGAGGTTCACAGAAAATGCACCAGTTGTGTCTGCGATGGTATCAGCATCATTGATAAACACTTCTGCTTTCGGTGCGGTCTTTCCAGTGATAGTGATCGAAGGTGTACTCACTGTTATTCCGTTTTTTGGGGAGGTTATGACAAGTGATATTTCATCGACGGTCGGAGCTGGTGTGTCTTTAGACATCGCCGCAGTCGTCGAGCTCACTTGGGTAACCACTGGCGATGCTATAGCGTCAGATATAGTCGTCGGAATGACTACGTCAGCTTCTGGTGTTACGAGAGAACTACCTTCACTCGTATATGTATTTTTCATATCGCTTCGATTTTTCACGACATAGATTACTGCTGCAGTCAGTAATAAAAATACGATTACAAACCCTACAAGCACGTATGTTTTGCTCATGAAGCCTCCTTATAAAAAAATGGGCACGTATTAGATTTGTCCCTACCAATACTCCTTACCATAGCACTATTTATGGAGAGACGCGACTTTTTTTCTTTTCTAGGCTCCGGATACTATCAAGGGCCCGTTTTGATCGCTTCCGACTCCCTATCGTATATAGATATACGTATATTGCCACACCTACCGCTATGAGTAAGGCAGGGATGTATTCGGTCGGAAACTCTGCCATAAATATGAGTGTCACGTCGGACCAATACTCCATGATGATGTCTCGATCTTCAGAAAGAATCGACAAGACGTCAAATGATCCTTGGGTATATAGCTGATACACGACTGCACCACACAAGACAACCGCAATAAGTCCGAGAGTGATAAGTGCCGTTCTAACGATTAGAAGAAATAGTGTCGATCGCCGCTTCTCAAGTGATACCACGTGATGCATGGTCTTTTCTACAAACTGTGAATCATGTGTGTTCATATGTCCTCCGAAATGCTTCTTTTGCTCGTGACAGATGTGTCCTGATCGTATTGATGGGGATATGGAGTTTTTTTCCTATCTCCTCATATGATAACCCATCGAAATAGTATAGTGTCAAAACAGATGCATACTTGCGATCAATTTTCGACAAGGCTACCTGCACTGCTTTTTCTTCCGCACTCCTACTGAGTGATTCGTATAGGTCCTCATCAGTCGCTATTTCATGTTCTTCATCAAGCGATATCTGTACTTTGTATTTGCGTAAAAAGGAATATGCAGTATTTTTTGCAGCGGTAAATAAATATGAAGAAAATTTACGGGAAGGGTCAATATGATCAATTGAACGATATATGGAAATAAACGTATCTTGTGCGATGTCTTCTACATCCTGCGGGTCACGAATATATCGGCGAATAAACGCATGTACTGGACGATTGTATCGCTCGATGAGATGCTCAAACGCACTGATTTCACCACGCTGAATACTCAAGATAAGCTCAGAATCAGAACGTGACTCACCTATGGACATGAATCTATTATATAATACCGTATATGAAATCAGGAGTTGTGTGCATGATCGGCCGTCCGAACGTCGGGAAATCGACGCTTCTCAATACTATCTTGGGTCACAAAGTGGCTATCACGTCTCCCAAGCCACAAACTACCAGGTTTCCTATTCAAGCGGTATTTGAAGATGAACGTGGGCAGATCGTATTTGTAGACACTCCAGGGATATACGGAAAAACGCCAGATTCACTTGCTAAACGAATCAATGCGAAAGCCGAAGATGCACTGTCTCAAAACGTCGACCTCGTCTTATACGTCGTTGATCACACACGAGACCGAGATCTTGAAGAAAATCGCGCACTTGGCATCGTGCGCAAAACATCTGTACCAAAGATCCTCGTGATAAACAAAATCGATATCAAGCATCCGACACATATTGTCCAATACAAATTCCTCGAAGACGAATTTGACACAGTCATCGAAATATCTGCATGGACCCATGCAAATATCAACACACTTATTGACCTGATATTTGAACGACTTCCTGAAGGAGAGGCATCTGTCGATCGTTCTCTTCTAGCGCAGCCAGCACTTAATCTAGACAGTAAAACATTTTTATCCGAACTGATCCGCGAAAAGGCATATCTTTTTTTGCGGAAAGAAGTCCCGTATACCATGACTGTCGCGATAGATGAGACCGCTGAACGAGAAGACGGGACATTTTATGTCAAAGCCCGGCTCATCACATCCGGAGATCGCTACAAGGGTATGATCATCGGTAACAAGGGATACATGATCAAGGAAATTAGCATGGCTGCACGTAAGGAACTAGAAACTGCGCGTGGGAAAAAAGTCTATATGGACCTCACTGTAGAAGTAGATCCCCACTGGATGGACTACATGAGCTAATGAGAAGATAGATGGGGAGATGGGGTGTGGATAGCTAGGGAGAAAATAAACAATTAGCGTACTTCTACCAAATTACCCGTATTACTTCGGCCATGGAACGATCAGCCTTTGGATGAAACTGCTAATTGTAATCTTGTAAGACATTCTTCTTTACCCAAAATTTCCATGGATTCCAAAAGCGGCGGACCGACTGTTTTCCCGGTGATCGCTACGCGGAGCGCCATAAAGACATCTTTGACCTTCACACCTGCCTTCTCTGCTTCGGCACGAATGACTGGCTCCAACTCATCATGAGTCAAAACGGTCTGTGAGAGCACGGAAGACAGAAGGTGGATGACTGATGTGTCGACAGCATATTCATATGAATTCGGACGCTCAAAGAAAAACCCTGCAAGTGAACGAAATTCCGAAAAAATTTTCATCCGTTCTCGAATAAGTGGCACGATGGATGGGAGTATCTCCGCTTGTTTTTTGGATAATCCAGTGTCAAACGCCCGAATCTTGGCGATAAGCTCTTCATCAGTAAGCTTTCGCATGTATTCACCATTCATCCACCGAAGCTTTTCGGTATCAAATACGGGCGCGGTCGTCTGTACATGTGCGATATCAAATACATCCATCATTTCGTCCACAGAAAAAAACTCTTTTCCTCCAGGGAAAGCCCATGCCATGGTGCCAAGATAATTTTTTATCGCATCTGGCAAAAAGCCTCGATTTCGATAATCCCCGACCCATACCGGGTTTTTCCGCTTACTCAGTTTGCTTTTATCAGGATTTCGAAGCACCGATAGGTGTCCAATTGCCGGCGCGTCCCATCCAAAAAATTGGTATAGAAGGATGTGTTTTGGTGTCGAAGATATCCACTCTTCCCCCCTGAAAATATGGCTAATTTCCATGAGATGATCATCGACGACAACACCAAGATGATAGGTAGGATACCCATCAGTTTTAAGTATCACCTGATCATCGATTAGGCTATTTTCAAATGAGATCTCACCCCTGACTAAATCCGTAAAAGTCGTCGTACCGGTATCGGGGACTTTCATGCGAATGACGTGTTTTTCTCCTGCTTCTACCCGCTTTTTTGCCTGGTCAGGCGGGATCGATGCACATAATCCGTCATACATTGGCGGCTTATGCTCACTTTCCTGGGTCTTTCGCATTTGATCAAGGCGCTCTGGTGTACAAAAGCAGTAATAGGCGTGATTTTTTTCGACGAGTTCTTCAGCATATTTGCGATAACTGCTCACCCGATCAGATTGACGGTATGGCTCGTATGGTCCTCCGATGTCAGGCCCTTCATCATGAGGGATACCGAGCCACTCAAGTGATGATAGGATTCGTGCTTCTGATCCTTCTACTAGTCTCGTCCTATCGGTATCTTCCACGCGAATAATGAACTGGCCACCGTACTTTTTCGCATATACATAGTTGATAAGCGCTGTATACGCGTTTCCAATATGAAGATCCATGCCTGTTGGCGATGGAGCGATGCGAGTCCGTACGGGTTTTGTCGTCATAGCAATATTTTACCACGTCTTCTCCTGATACCTATCTTCCAGTATACTAAAAAGGAAGATAGATACGTTTATATTTTCTATACCCATGGGTACTTTGACCGATACTGCCTACTATTCGAGAAAAACGATCAACTGGTCGATCCTGGTGATCATTTTCTATATCATCGCCCGCATAGCGTTTTCTATCGCTGTAGCGGTATATTTACAGATATTTCCTCCACAGCCTCCGCCGCCAAACTACAAATTTGATCGACTACCAGCCGTCAAATTCCCAAGTCCTATCGCATCACCATCTGGAGAAATGACCTACAGACTTGAGACGATCGAAGGATATGTCCCACATGCATCAGATTCGGCTATCGTATATTTCATGCCAAAAAATGCACCGGCGCTTTTGGGAATTTCAAATGCCACGACGTTTGCCAAGCGTTTGAATTTCGGTGAGAGCCCCATACAGGAAACGAAGAGTTTATACAGGTTTTCAGATGAGGCTGCACCGCTTCGCATGATGCGATACGATATCGTCTCAAAAAACTTTTATCTCCGGTATGGCTACGAGCGAGATGTGTCACTATTTGCGGAGCGCGATATACCATTTGCAGAGAAAGCCCAAGCAGAAGCACGATCATTTATCACATCATATGGACTTAAAAAAGATGATATATCGATGACAAACTCAATCGTCACACCACTTCGACTCTTGGGCGATAAACTCGTCACATCTCCAAGTGTGAGCCTAGCTGATGCGGTGCGAGTTGATATGTTCAGGATGCCGATTGATGGCACACCCGTCGTATCGCCATACCCAGATGAAGGGCCGATATCTGTCATCATCTCAGGGAACAAAGATCCAAAGAAGCGAATTTTGCAGGTCTCATATACGTATTGGGCAATTGATACATCGAACTTTGGGACATACGGCCTCAAAACCAGCAATGATGCATGGATGGAGCTCCAATCTGGCAAAGGATACGTCGCCCGATATCCAAAAGGAGGCGGAACCCAGGCAGTCATCAGAAGTGTGTATCTGGCATACTACGACTCAACCCTGCCTCAGACATACTTGCAGCCTGTCTTTACATTCGAAGGAGATGATGGCTTTCTAGCGTATGTACCAGCCATACTTCCTGAGTGGACGGAGTAAACTTCAGTAGTTAAAAGCTAGGTAATAAGACAGCGTTCTTGTCATTCCCGTGAAAACGGGAATCCATGTATTTTATAG
>CAZQGM010000068.1:0-6801 GCA_964592885.1 uncultured Gammaproteobacteria bacterium | reverse complement strand
AAGTTTATAAAGTAATATTGTTTTTTTACGAACTTTACGAACTTTACGAACTTTACGAACTTTACGAACTTTACGAACTTTTAACTCATATGCCTTCATCATTTATTCATCTTCATACGCACAGTGAATTTTCACTTCTCGATGGCTTGGGGAAACTTGATTACCTCATCGCAAAAGCACAATCCTACGAGATGGATAGTCTCGCTATCACCGATCATGGCACGATGTATGGGATCTTTAAATATTACATGAAAGCGGTAGCGGCTGGGATCAAGCCGATTCTTGGTGTCGAGGCGTATGTGTCTCGTCGATCACGGTTACTGAAAGAAGGAAAAATTGATGCGGATCCGTATCATCTGGTACTTCTGGCCGAAAACGATGCTGGGTATCGCAATCTGATGAAGCTTGTCACTCACGCTCATTTGGAGGGATTTTACTATAAACCACGGATTGATTGGGACCTTCTCAAAGAGCACCATGAGGGGGTTATCTGCCTATCGGGGTGTATGCAGGGACAAGTATCACAGCTCGTACAACGAGGTGAGATGGCTGAGGCAGAAAAGATTGCAAAGCAGTACGCAGAGCTTTTTGGGCCTGACCACTATTATATTGAACTTCAAAAGCATCCAGCGATAGAGGAGCTTGAACCTATCACGGTCAAACTTGCGGAGCTAGCTAAAAAGCTCTCTATCCCGATAGTTGCGACAAACGATGTTCACTACGTCAATCCAGAGGATGCGGAAGCTCAGGATATCCTTCTATGCGTCCAGACACAACACACAGTGCTAGAAAAAAGTAGGCCCTTATCGATGATTCAGTCACCGGACTTTTATATGCGGTCCCCTGAAGAAATGGAAGAGTTATTTGCCCAATATCCAGATGCGATCGCAAATACGAGACGCATTGCTGATATGTGTCATATCGAACTTGAGGTCGGAAAGTGGCATTTGCCTAAGTTTCCCTGTCCAGATGACTTAAGCTCCGAAGAGTACCTAAAAGTCCTCGTTGAGGAAAAATTGCCATCCGTATACCCGACCATGACTCCCGAGATTCGGGAACGTGTAGATTATGAAATGGGCATCATTTGTCAAAAAGGGTACGCACCATACTTTCTCATCGTCGGTGATTTTGTCAATTGGGCCAAAGATCATGGAATTGGTGTCGGACCAGGGCGTGGATCGGCAGCAGGGTCAGTTATCTGCCGAATTTTAAATATCACTGGCGTTGATCCGTTTTATTTCAAATTGCCATTCGAGCGATTTCTAAATCCATTTCGGCCATCCGCTCCTGATATAGACCTTGATTTTGCTGACGATCGCAGAGAAGAAGTCATCAAATACGTGACAGATCTATATGGAAGCGACAAAGTTGCGCAGATCATCACATTTGGAACCATGGAAGCCCGGGCCGCCATCCGCGATGGGGGACGAGCACTCGGGATGCCGTATGCCAAACCAGATCGAATAGCTAAAATGATCCCTCCCCCAGTACAAGGAAAAAATACATCGCTAGAAAAAGCACTTGAGGAATCAGCCGAGCTTGGACTTGCATATCGTACGGAAGCTGATACCAAAAAACTCATCGATGTAGCAAAAAAGCTTGAAGGTGTCGCACGGCATTCGTCAGTTCACGCAGCTGGTGTCGTGATCGCCGACAAGCCGCTTGTCGAGTATACACCGATCCAAAAAGAGGCCAAAGGCGAGCGAATCATCACGCAATACGACATGTATACAGTAGGAGAAAATGGTGTCGGCCTTTTGAAAATGGACTTTCTGGGACTGCGGAACTTAACGATCCTCACACAGGCCGTCAAATTCATCAAGGAAGTCCGTGGAGAGACCGTGAATCTCGATGCGATACCGCTTGATGACAAAACGAGCTTTGACATGCTCTCTAGTGGAGAGACGACTGGTGTATTTCAGCTCGAGTCTTCAGGCATGCGCCGGTATATCAAAGAGCTTCAACCGACAAATATTTTCGATCTGATGGCCATGGTCGCTTTGTATCGCCCAGGTCCTATTGCGACGATCCCGGAGTTCATCAGGCGCAAAAACGATCCATCGACCATCACCTATCCCGATCCTCGCCTAAAAGACGTGTTATCTCAGTCATACGGTATGATTTCCTACCAGGATGACGTGTTGTTGACCGCTATCACCTTGGCTGGATATTCGTGGGGGGATGCTGATAAGCTTCGAAAAGCGGTAGGAAAAAAGATTGCGTCAGAGATGAAAAAACAGCGAGAGCATTTCATCGAGGGGTGTGTCGCAAATGGACTCACACAGACGAAAGCAGAAGGAATTTTTGATCTGATCGAGCCATTTGCCGGATATGGATTTAACAAAGCGCATGCCGCATGCTACGCCATGATCGCGTATCAGACCGCATACCTCAAAGCCAACTATAAAGTCGAGTATAT
The DNA here is from genome assembly GCA_964592885.1 of uncultured Gammaproteobacteria bacterium. GTDB lineage: Bacteria > Patescibacteriota > Microgenomatia > UBA10105 > UBA927 > CAZERT01. The sequence goes on along the minus strand of CAZQGM010000068.1, from coordinate 4,382 downwards.
GACTGCTGTGCTGACCGCTGAATCGCGTGCCAACACCGGGCCCCTTCGCGATGAGAAAATCACATCAGTAGTGGCAGAATGTCGCCGGATGAAACTTCCCCTTCTCCCGCCGGACATCAACCATTCGGGTGTCGAGTTTTCAGTCGAAAATGGTGGGATCAGATTTGGACTGTCCGCTATCAAAAACGTCGGATCTGCTGCAATTGATAGTATCATCGCTGCGCGAGAAAATGGACCATTTGTCAGTATCCACGATTTCATACGTCGAGTCGACCTTTCGAAAGTAAATAAAAAAACGCTTGAGAGCATGATCCGTGCTGGTGCGTGTTTGGCATTTGGGAATCGAGCGCAGCTGCTGGGAAGCATCCCAATGATTGTGGATGCCACACATAAAGTGAAAAAAGTAGCAGAGACTGGACAGACTGGCTTATTTGATATGTCGGATAGTGCTGACGGTGGTCCTGTCGATGCGCCGTTGCCGGATATGCCTGAACTCACGAAGACTGAGATACTCTTATCCGAAAAAGAACTCCTTGGGATATACCTCACCGAACACCCACTATCGCAGTACGCAACGCTTCTAGAGAGTGAAAAGCCGTATCCAATCGGATCATATAGTGAAGAGGATGTAGGGGAGAAGGTCATGATCATCGGATTACTAGCAGACATGAAGAAAATTTTGACCAAGGCAAATAATAGTGAGATGGCATTTTTGCGGGTCGAAGACCTGACTGGGACAATCGAGGTGGTCGTTTTCCCCAAGCTCTATGCCAAAATTGTTGATGTCCTCAAGCAAGACAAGATTGTAAAGATATTTGGGAAGCTAGATGCTAAGGATGATCGGAAGACGCTCATCGCTGACGATGTGAAAGAGATGATTTTCAAATAGACGCATCGTGGGACGTTCGGGCGAACGTACACATTAGATATATACGTATTCTGCGTACCAAGAAAAAGAAACGTTGTCAATACGTAATGGATAGGGTGTTGACGACAATCGTGTTTCACCGTAGAATGAATGCGTTACCAGTAGAGAAATTTCTATTGGAATTTTTTGTTTGTGATTGATATGCAATCGGCGTTACCGGAATTTGAGTTTCGAGATACGCCGACTAGGCGGCCCAAAGAGCCAATGCATGGAAATCTAAATGCACTCACATATGTGGGGCATATAGGATTTTCCGTCGCAGGGCCAATTATCGTCGGTGCGTATGCAGGGGCATCTCTCGATACCCGGCTATCGACAGGGCAACGATATACAGTGATTGGGTTGTGTATCGGAGCAGTCGTATCGATCATAGGATTTATAGGCATTGTCAAAGAAATGACCGATCGACGGCTATAAATGACGATGCACATACAAAACGTAGAAATTATTGGATTTATCAAATACACTCATGCTCCACATATCATTAGCAGCTGAAACAATTGGCCATATTGGTTTTCTTCCCATCACCAATTCACTTTTGGCCACCTGGTCAGTTATGGGAATTCTGCTCGTCATGAGTCTGGCCGCGACAAAAAACCTGACACTTATCCCATCGTCCAACTGGACCCAAATCATGGAGATGGTGGTTGATGGCTTATACGATTTCTTCGGGCAAATCCTCGGACATCATACAAGTAAAGTATTTCCAGTCGTTGCGAGTATTTTCCTTTTTGTCATCATCGCCAACTGGGAAGGTCTGCTTCCTGGATTTGGAACCATCGGATTTACCGAAAAATCAGAAAGTGTAGTAGCGGCGGAAGGTGAGTCAGTCGCCCATGAAGCCCCGGAAGCAGTGACACACACCGAAGACGTATCCACACACGAAGAAGTGGTTGCTGTCGAATCGCATGGTGAAACAGCGGTGGAGCCAGTGGCTGAAGCTACTCACGAAGCCGGTGCGTCGGCAACCCCGTCAGAGTCTCACGGCACCAAATTCGTGCCACTTCTTCGCGGATCGACTGCGGATCTCAATATGACATTTGCGATCGCACTCGTCGCAGTTTTTAGCATGCAATATTTTGGCTTCAAATTTTTGGGCAAGCACTATTCATCACGATTTGTGAATTTTAAAAATCCAATTATGGGATTTATTGGCCTTTTAGAGATCATCTCCGATACATCAAAAATTATCTCGTTTGCGTTTAGACTGTTCGGCAATATATTTGCCGGCGAGGTGTTGCTTGCGGTTATGGCATTTTTGATGCCATTCATCGCTCCAATGCCGTTTCTTTTCTTGGAGCTCTTTGTCGGGTTCATACAGGCCGTTGTATTCTCCACGCTCACAAGCGTGTTTATCAACGTGGCTGTTTCACACGAAGAGTAATTAGCACGTTTGTATAGGTTTATTTTATAGGAGGTGCAACTATGGATGCACAAACAATGAAAATGGTTATGACTGGATGCACAGTAGCATTCGGAGGTATGGTTCCAGCGATCGCGATCGGTATGATCACATCCAAGGCACTTGAAGCAATTGGTCGCAACCCAGAATCAGCTGGCGATGTTCGCACAAGTATGATTCTCGGAGTCGCATTTGCTGAAGCTATCGCTATTTACGCGTTGGTCACAGCACTTATTATCAAATTTGTTTAATGTTTGTTTGAAGATTCATTCATATGAATCTTCAAGTGCAAACATTTATGCACCATCGCTCATACAGTGAAATACTATATGCGATGGGGCCCACGAGAAGAGTGACGTTGTAACGATCGTACCCGATGCACGTCGTTACTGTATATATACGAGTATCGGGGAGAGAGGATTTGGTATGGAGAAACTAGGCATTGAACCAACCCTGCTAGTCGCACAGCTGGTCAATTTTCTCATCGTCATGTTCGTTTTGACAAAGCTTTTATATAAGCCGGTTCTTGCTATGCTCGAAAAGCGCAAGAAAATGATCGCCGAAGGGCTCGAACTGACTGAGAAGATGCGGGCAGAAGAAGAAAAATTTTCCGTGAAAAAGGAAAAGCTGATGGCCGATGCCCGAGCCGACGCCAAATTGCTCATAGAAGAGGCTAAAAAACAGGCACGACTCGAAGCTGAGACGATCATGGTAGAAGCCCGAAAAGAGGCAGATAGTGTGATCGAAAAATCTCGCCGAGAGATTCTGTCTGAGCGCGAGGTTATGATGGCTTCTGTCCGTGCTGATGCAGTGAAACTCGCGACCGTCATGGCTGGACGCCTCCTTACAGACGTCATGACTGATGCGACAAAACATCAGCAGATTGAAAAGAATATAAAAACGATCGAATCCATGAAATCTATTTCATAAAAAAGTACCGCTATGGCAACCAAAAAAATCCGTCCACCACTTACAAAAGACGCACGGACATTCGTTGACTCTGTCATGACGAGCCTACGCCATGATTCAGGGAAAAATGCGAATTTGCCAAAAATGGAAGTGCTTCTGACAAAAGTGAGCCAGTCAGCCAAAAAAGAAAAACAAGCGGAGGTACAGTCTGCAGTTGCATTGACTGTGTCTGAAAAAGACGCGATCAAAACGAGCCTTGAAAAACTGTTCGGTCATGAGCTTGATATGACGTATGTGGTGAAACCGGAACTTATCGCCGGGATCCGCATTAGTGTCAGTGACTGGGTATATGACACCTCGTATAGCTACGGGCTTGAAAAAATGGCCGATTTTTTAATGAAGTGAGGGATTATTTATGAAACACGATATGAGCCAAAGTATTGCCGAAGCGTTGACCCAAAAACTTGAAGGACTCGGTACGGACGTGTCCGCCAGGCGAGTGGGAACTATCGTGACCGTCGCCGACGGTGTGGTTCGTATCAGTGGACTTCCCGCAGTAGCCTACCTTGAAATTCTTTCCTTCCCAGGCGGTATCAAAGGGTTTGCTATCAACCTCGAAGAAGATTATATAGGCGCCATCATCATGGGTGACTATTTGACACTCAAAGAAGGCGACGAAGTGACCGGTACGGGGCAGCTTCTGTCTATTCCAGTCGGTCCTGAACTTATCGGTCGAGTAGTTACGCCACTTGGGGTTGCTATCGACGGCAAAGGTGAACTGAAAACAAAAAAACAGTACCCAATAGAAAAAATTGCTCCGTCAGTCATGTACCGCGAACCAGTTACGGTTCCGCTTCAGACCGGCATAAAAGCGATCGATGCCATGATCCCGATTGGCCGGGGACAACGAGAGCTCATCATCGGTGATCGCAATACCGGCAAAACAGCCATCGCAGTTGACGCTATCATCAACCAGAAGAAAGAAAATGTCATCTGTATCTATGTCGCCATTGGTCAAAAGACCTCACGCGTCGCACAGGTGGTATCTGATCTTGAGAAACACGGAAGCTTTGCGTACTCGATCGTCATATCTGCGACATCCAGTGATCCAGCGGCATTCCAATATCTCGCTCCCTACGCAGG
>CAZQGM010000067.1:0-6844 GCA_964592885.1 uncultured Gammaproteobacteria bacterium | reverse complement strand
TATTTTGCCATTGCTGATATCGCTATCGGTGACGAAGTGTTGATTAATTACAATGGTATACCGGACGATACAACACCGCTCCCACACGGTTGGACAAGCTTTCGGAAAAATACGTAGATAGCTATAAAAATCATCTCTTCATCTGTCACGTGTATAATGGAGTCATACATGAAATCTCGATCATCATTTGTCTGTCAGCAGTGTGGAGGAGAGACCCCACAATGGTACGGTCGATGCCCGAATTGTGGCGAGTGGAATAGTATGGTGGAGACGACACGTGTGACGGGTAGTCCTTCAAAAGTTGGAGGCAAGCTCGTAACGACTCGACGTACTGATGCTAAACCACAGAAACTCTCCGATGTGAAGCATGTGGAGACAGCACGACTCAAATCTGGGATCGCAGAATTTGATCGTGTCGTGGGCGGAGGGATTGTACCGGGCTCTGTGACGCTTCTTGCTGGCGATCCTGGTATTGGAAAATCCACACTCCTTCTGCATGTCATCTCACGGATTGGTGGGGTGTACGTGTCAGGTGAAGAGTCTGCAGAGCAGATCAAGCTCCGGGCAAACCGAATGGGAATTACTGGAGAAAGTATCACGCTCGTCAGTCAAACGAGCCTTGAGGCTATCATGGAGGATTTGGCGGCGTTCGTCGACACAAGTACGACAAAGGCACTGCCGCTTATCATCATCGATTCGATCCAGACCATCGGATCAGACGAACTTGGAGGCCTTCCTGGGTCCGTTGGGCAAATACGGTATGTGGCCGAGGCACTGGTTCGTTTTGCAAAAACGAAAGGGTTGCCGCTTCTCATCATCGGACACGTGACCAAAGAAGGGGATATTGCGGGTCCAAAAGTGCTCGAACATATGGTCGATACCGTGCTCTATTTTGAAGGAGAACGCTATCAAAACGCCCGAATCCTTCGCACACTCAAAAATCGGTTCGGTCCGATTGAGGAAGTTGGAATCTTTGAAATGAATGATGAAGGACTCAAAGAAATATCGAATCCTTCAGAGCTGTTTTTACATGATCGAATACAAAATGTCCCCGGGTCAGTCGTGACCGTTATCATGGAGGGAAGCCGTCCACTTCTCGTAGAAATACAAGCGTTGGTGGTTAGTTCGCAGCTTGCAATCCCCAGGCGGGTTGCAAACGGGTTTGATCAAAATAGACTCACGATGCTTACTGCTATCATCCAGAAGCGGGTAGGGACACCGATCGGATCGTCGGATATATTTGTGAATGTCTCGGGAGGGTTAAAGGTCGCCGAGCCATCTGCGGACCTTGCTGTCTGCCTTGCTATCATCTCTTCATTTAAAAACGTAGCAATCGGTCAAGCAGTCGCTGCGTTTGGCGAGGTTGGACTTTTAGGGGAAGTGCGTCGAGTAGGAGGCATGGATCGCAGGACCAAAGAGGCAAAACGTCTAGGGTTTTCGACTATCATATCAGCAGAAACAGCACCAAATCTTCGGGCGGCTGCCGCATCAGTCTCAGGATAAGTGGAGGAACTTTTTTATCGTCTAGACATGCTAAAATAGAGACGATGGCACGAAAAAAGGAACTCTCCTTACCAACATCATCACCAACACCCGCGCCCACAGAGCCTACAGCTTCTGTTCCTCCAACACGGCGCCTTGATATGTTTCGACCGACTGCCGAGTTTACGAAAAAATTAGCCGCCGAGATCGTTCGAAATTTATCTTCAATCACGGAGAAAAAAACATGGCGTAGCTCAGCACCAACAGAAACGATCCATCCAGTGGAATCCGATGCACATGTCCAGTCTGTGCTGATTGATACATCAGTACTTATCGATGGTCGGATTGTCCAAATAGTCCAAAGTGGATTTTTCGCTGGGAAAATTCTCATACCACAGTTTATCTTGGGTGAAGTACAGCATATTGCTGATAGTTCAGACGCATTTCGGCGATCAAAAGGAAGGCGTGGACTTGAAGTCGCAGCAAAGCTCCGCGAACAGAAGGTGAACACGTATACCACGACCGCTGTCGTGACGGATGATGTCGACCAGGCTGTACCGATTGATCAAAAACTCATCACACTTGCAAAGATCAACCATATGAGTGTCCTAACTGTGGATTTCAATCTTGCTCAATCAGCGCGGGTACAGGGTGTACGAGTTCTCAATGTCAATGATCTCGGGCAGGCGATGAAAGTAGCGCTTGTGCCAGGTGAACCTGTGATCGTCAAGCTCACCCATCCAGGAAAAGAGAGAACGCAGGGGGTAGGGTATCTCGGTGATGGGACGATGGTGATCGTCGAGGAAGCTTCTATACACGTAGGAAAAGACGTCAATGTGATCGTGACGAAAGTTCATCAGACCCCAGCTGGTCAGCTCTTCTTTGCTAAACTTCAAAAATAATTTTCTTTTTAGGTATCCAACAGACCAATGTGTCTTTGTCGTGCGTGGAAAATGTATCAGATCATATTTTTACGTGGTATGACCCGGGGATTGGGGATGACACAGGGCACCGCACTCTTTTTTTGATTTTACCCCTTTCGTAAAGATGTATGCAGACCAACTGAGCACTACTGACCCATACGCCACTTATCCTAAAGTTATCCACAATTATTTATATATGCACAATATAGATTGTCATGACGCTCTATATACATGTCTGAAATCCTATGGGATAGCCATAAAATGGTGGTATATTACATTATGGGACTTGACAAGCGAATGCGAAAGGTGGTTACATGTATGTATGGGTATAAAACGACTGCTATCGCTAGTCGGGTTGGGTGAAAAATACGGGAGCAAAGTTGGAGCTCGGCTTTCTCCTACCGCGCGCGAGCGCGTACGCTACGAGGCTGATATGCGTCAGCAATTCGTCGAGCTCAAGAAAAAGGGGATATCAATCCCTGTATTCACTCTTTAAAAGATGAAGTATTCGTCCTGGCGATTTTTTCTCTGGGGGATCCTGCGTATTTCAGGGAAATTTCAGCTTTGTATGAGAGCATATGAAGTTGATAGCCAACAAAAAAGCATCACTACCGCTAGCAAATTGGGTTTGGGTGAATTTTTTACTTTCGTAAAAAATTGGCGCTACGAGTAGTAATGCTCTTTTATGACGGTACTTTCACAAATGTGTCAGATACCTGAACACGAGAGTACTCCATCATAAAATCTTCTGTCAAATTCGATTTTGAGGCGAGTTTTTTTTGTTTGGATTGTCCTATCCATCTATTCGTATCTTCGTGAAATCCTTTTGTGAAATACACATGATTACCACATGAGAAACACGTGATTAGCACGTGATGGCGGGATATTTCTAAGATATGTGAAAGGGGTGGATCGGCTCTATCCACCATGTCCCACATTGTTCGGCGGGGAGCGGTGTAGACGGATTGACCTCTACTTTCCATCATATCCGCACACACCTTGCCCCGCCTTACATCGGCGGGGAGCGGTGTCAGGCGGATTGACTTCTAATCACCAACCTATCCGCACACACCTTGCCTCGCTTCACTAGCGTTTGCGAGGGGCGGTGTCAGGCGGATTGATGGTTGCTAAACTCGTCGATAAGAATCGATTCGTTAAGCAACCATCAAAAAAGCGCCACATTCGGAATTCCAAATGGAGGTTGAACGCCTGCCCAACACTCAACCTCCAATTGCAACTACGAAAAATGGCGCATGCTTTTCGTTGTTGGCACATTGCCTTCGGCGAAAAGTATCTACACATCATAATTAGTTTTTTCGTCCTCACGGACTGTAAAACTAAAATAAGATGTGTATATGTCTTATAGTTGGGAGATTGTACTGCTAGATGGGGATAATGTCAATTAGCAAGGAGCCGATAAGGATTAGAAGACTGAAGACAGAAGACTGAAGACTGAGGAAAAGATGGACCCGCCTTCGCTCACGGGGCTACGGCGGGCGCGGTAGGGAGAGGACAGAGGATGGAGGACGGATGAGGAGATGGGGAGATAGGGAGAAGATAGAGAACTGAAGACAGAAGACTGAAGGTAGATGAGGAGGTATGGAGAAGACAGAGGATGGAAGACAGAAGACAGAGGACGGAGGACCGAAGATTGATGGGGAAAACTTGGCGAGAATGAATAGAGAGAATTTTCTCTGCCTGCTACACACTACTTACTGACTTTTAGTATCAAATTTGCTGTTTTCAGGCCTATTTCTACCGCATAGTTCGTCCCACGGTCCCACGGATAGACACTATCTAGATTTGCGATATATATGCCCTCAAGAGGGGTCGTGACCTCTGGAGCACGCGATGAGTAGTTAACCGTGTGGATCGGTTGGGCATAGGGAGCGGTAAAGAGATGAGATGCGATAATGGATGGTTTTGACGGGAGACTGGGATTGATTTTTCGAAGATAGGGCCAAAACAGCTCGATCAGAGCCTTTTTGGACATCTTAAGGTACGGATGATCGGGCGCAAGATAATTGCCGATATATGTAATATGGCGACCTCCGTACCGCGCGGTATCAACGAGATTGGTGTGTGCAACGACTGCAAGAAATGGAACCGTGCGATCATTGACGTTGAGCCAATATGTGCGATCAAGCATCGGGTATGATGTCTCGAAAATGAGCGTCTGTGCAGATAGATGCGGAATCGAGCATAGTCGATCGACATACGTCTTTGGGAATGAAACAAGCTTTGTCGCAATCTGTGATGGTACGGTAAATAGGACCGTATCAGCCACCAGGACTCCTTTTTTTCCGGTACGTGTTTGGTATGACACTGACCACCTAGACGGTGTTTTTTTCGAACGTCGTACTGATGTCACAATTGTTCCGGTCAGCACCACGACACCTCGACGCTTAAGCGCGTTTTCGAGCGCATCGACAATCGTAGAAAAGCTTCCATCTGGGTAGATGAGCGATGGGGTTCGTTTATAAATCCTGGCCCAGAGCCATGACGCTGCGATATGATCGGTATAGACCCCAAATTTTCCTTTCATGAGGGGTTCCCAGATTTCTTGCCAGCCCCGGATGCCGCCCCATTTCGTAAAAAACGCTTTTGCCGTTACTGATTCAAGTGGTTTCCACCACGGGGTGAGTTTGCAATATGCTAGAAGCACCCCTGTCCTAACGCGATCGATAAACGGAAGATAGGGATACTGAAGGAGACTATATGCTGAATCGAGACGCCTGATGGATCCATGACTATATGTAGCCGTTCGTGGCGCGTATGTACGAAACGACGATGAGATACCCAACTTTGACGCAAGGTCTTGTATGGCATCATCATTGGTAAAAAGATGGTGATAGGATCGCTCCAGTGGCCACTGCCATGCCGATTGCGTAAAACCGGTCGCCAACCCGCCTAAACGTGTATCAGCCTCGATAAGCGTGACTGTATGACCTCCTGCGTTTGCACACGTGTATGCAGCAGTCATGCCGGCGTATCCACCGCCGATAACGACAATATGTTTATGTGATGTAGTCATGTGTGACCGTATGGTATATCGATACAGGATGCGAGGGATACGCGGGCAAGGTACAGTGATTATTTCCCAATTTTTTTCATGTCCATTGTATCATTTTGGCGTATTTGAATCGCGAGTATGATAAAAAGAAACAGTGTCCAATATGCTGTCCATATAGCCGCGAGTGTCGTGTCGGAGGTGGTCATGATGGTCTGATTCCACCCAATCCGGAGCCACGTAAGAGGTGATGGGATGGCCATGCCGAGCATCGCGGCAGTCATCGGTGGTGTGATGCGGATATGGTTTCCGAGTATCAGTAGTAGGAGGAGTACTGGAACAACGATATACGTCGATGGGATGATCGATCCCGTGAAAAGAATGGCGCCGATGCTCCACAAGGAAAGGAGGGGAATGATGTGTGGTTTTCGCATTATTTGAATCAATACAACTGAGACAAAGGCCCCAACACTGATGCCCAGCTGAAACACGGATGAAATATCTAAAAATCGTGGAAGTGCTGCGATATTAAATGTTCCCGACGGTGGCACAAATGTTTCTTTCAGGGTCTGCATGTATGCTGGGAAATATGGTGATGTGATAAATGGTAGAGTTGCACCTCCATATATCAGTAGCGCCGTCAGTAACGTCTTCCATTGACGATTGATACCAAGAGGTATGATCAAGATAAGCCACGCGGGCTGTATACACCAGGCACACGCCAACAGAATGCCACTCCGTATCTGTTTGCCGTGTGCTTGAGCGGTAAGCGCCATGTACAGCAGTACTGAAGCAGCAAACTGAAATGCCGGATTCCGAAGCTCATCGTACACACACTGGAGCATAAGCATCCACGCAACAATTGGTAGGAGTGCATCAATTGAGGGCGCATTTTTTGCGATAAGGATAAGAAATCCGATAAGTAGCAATGTTGTGATTATCGTGGCGAGTGTCGCCACGATTGATGAGGGGACGAAAGAAAGGGGGATGCCAATGAGGACCGTAATGATGGGATGTGTCGTAGATATACCTCGGATAGCTACGTGGCCCTCAGGATTTCCTTGTATGCCTGTCTGGGCCATAGCCCGTCCTTCATTTTGGAGTGTGAGGATGTGTTCTCCGGGCATTTTCATGATAAGTCCGATATCAAATGTGTTGGTAACAAATAGCGATACACCAATAAGCACACTTGCTATGACAATGGCTGTCGTCGCGATCATGCTCGACAATGATGGAAGCGGTGGGAGATCAGGAATAGGGATTCTTCTTGTTTTCATGTGGGTGATTTCTTATACTATCGATCAGAGCGAGCTAAAAATCAACCCGTTCGACTCGTACTTTTTAAAAAAGAGAGTATGCTCAGGGTTGTGCTTCGACTAACTCAGCACTCTGAGTATATCGAAGAGATACTGAGCGACACTTTTATGAA
>CAZQGM010000066.1:0-6929 GCA_964592885.1 uncultured Gammaproteobacteria bacterium | reverse complement strand
TTGTCATATATCTTTATAGTAAACTAATTCCGAAGAAATACAAAAAAATACTCTGTCAATTCCTATAATTTCTTTAATACGCTAAGGTCGCGTAGTACGTTCGAATTTCGTAAGCCACGCGGTACTGCATAAAATATCCGGCTTAACGCCGGATTTTTTATGCACTCCGCCCGGATGTGAACCGGACACGATTCGCCTTTGCCCACCGTAGCCTTGGCGAAGGTGGGAGTCCAGCAGTAGATGATTTGATTCGGAGAGAATCATCGCACTGCCGGTGAGTGGTTGGCAATCTAACCAAATCCGGCTGAAGGTTTGTAAAACAGAACCGTCCCCTATTTATTCTCATGTCCTACGTTGGACTCTGTTCGCTTTGTTGAATCAGGGATTGTTTGAGTACAGGTAACAAGTCCTGAAATGAGTGAAGAATATACTCCGGGTTAAGGGTGCTGTGTGTATCAAATGTATAGAATCGCCTGTTTTCGGGATGGAGAACCAAAGCAGTACACATACCGCAATTTTTCCCTGCAAGAATATCCTTTTCTGTATCGCCAACAATTAATGAATGCTCCAGACTACCGTGCATTTTCATCATTGCCAGATACAGCATTTCTGGATCTGGCTTCGGCTTTTTCACATCTTCTTCGGTGACAACATAATCAATCACAGCATCTAGACCATGATACTGTAGTGCAGGCATAATGAGTTGTCGTTCCGATGACGTAACTATACTCATTGGGATATTCATCTGCTTAATCGACATCAGGGTTTCTTTCACTCCTGGATAGAGATCGACTTTAGCTACACCAATCTTAACTTGCATAACTATTTTTTCCCAAAAAGCCTCGTAGTCTGTAATCCCAAAATATTTTGGGCCTCCACTTAGATTTCCCCAAGAATGGGCTATCACATCATCCGGCGTAACGAAGATACCCACATCTCGATATAGAGACAAATATGTCTGCATCCATATCTGTAATGTATTCGCTATGCATCCATCCCAATCCAATAACAGAAACCGTACTGTGTTCATATATCATTCATTAATACGTCTATGTCTAATAGTACCAGACATCAGACAATCTGCTAGTAGTTGTATCAATGAGAAAATGAGGCAAAAGGGACCGTCCCCATCATTTTTACGTTACCAAGTTACTTAAACGTAGTATGGTCAAAGGCGTACGACGGGAGTGCATGACGACATTGGTTCGCTGTATGGAGAATTTTGCGAAGTCCTTCCCTATCTTTACTAGTCACGTTCCCTTGTGCCCGACTATAGACGATATGATCATCCGTGAGTGTCGGCGTGTTATTTGTATCCACTATCGTGACATCATCAAATCGTGGATCAAAGATCAAACGCAGGTAGTTATTGAGACTTCCCAGGGTTGTGAGGATAAACTCGGGTGAGACAGGTCGAAGGCGCTCTTCTACGCCGATACGTAGCCATTCGGACGGATCCTTCCAGAGCACTGTCAGTGACCTGCGATATCCATACCGCATCACGTAGGGTATTTGCGTGCCTATACGCCATTGGACATCCCGGAGTGTGCTTTCAGCAACTACATCCATCCCAGTGCGTATAGCAGCAAAAAATATTCGGTTGGCGATATCACTTGCTTCTTTTTGAGTGATGCGGATATGGTCATCGTTTGATGGGTCGAAATCTGGAAGAAGATACGGCCGTATCTGATCAACGTCTGTCTTTACCCATGTGATGGACGGAGTCGCCTCCTCAAGCATCATGCGTCGCGTCGTCTTTCCCGAAGTTGGAGGTCCTACGATCAGATGGAAATTGGGCACATCGCGTCGGTGGTCATCTGCTTTCCGTGAAAGCGCGGATGCAATGATTTGCCCATGCAATGCACGACGAGCATCAGAATACTTGTATCCGTCGTGGTATTGCTGGCGGGTCGTTAACGCACCATTTTCACTATCGCCATGATTATGTATCGACTCTGCAAGAATTGAGGAAGCGAGGGGGTACTCTCTCGAGCGAAGTGCATCATAGAGCAACACATATGATTCCGGTGTGAGCCCAATGTGACTGAGCTTATCAGCAACTGCCTCCGATTGAAGACCAGTGGGTCCCACAGAGCCGGTGAAGCATGCCTGTGCTTCGTCAAAAGTCGACGCGCCATATGCGTGACGCTCTGAGTTTAGTGATAAAACACCAAAAAAATGTGACTCATCGACTGGTTTTGGCAATCCGTAGGCTCCAAACTGCCCCGTCGTCTGTTGTTGTTCTACACCCATAGCCTAGATTGGACAGGAATTTACTAGAGGCCTATTATACCACAGGAAAAACACGTGTCGACAATACATAAGGAAGGGATATGTCAATACAAGAGGGGTATAATATTATCTCTTTTCAAAATATCCATTTTTCGGCAATCACATTCTCACTTGCCGTTAAAATACTCAAAAACTCCTTTAGAGAGAAGGGCTATCCGTTCTTGCGCGGCCTTGGGGTTATCACTGTCAGACATCACGACGAGGATGTAGTCTCCAGTATCGCTAAATACGATACCGGCATCGTGCTTGAGGCCATCAATTTCTCCTGTCTTATTTGCAACCTTTGACGTATCCGGTAGGTATTTTGGAATCCCTTCGTTTAACTGTTGTTTTTTAAGTACACCGATCATCTCTGCAGTGTACGCTTCGTTTGCGAGATCTCCGTTGTAAAGCTTTTCTAAAAAGAGTGCAATGTCAGCCGTTGTCGATTTGGGTGATGTCCCATCTGTGCCCACTGTAGACTCGTTAAGTCCGTTCTCTTTTAAAAACCTTGCGACAGAGGATAATCGTATTTTTTCTGTGAGGAGCATGGCAGCATAATTATGAGAAATAGTGATCATTTGACGCACAGCATCACGGACGCTGTATGTCACAACTCCATCAGTCAGCTCTGCGGACTGAGACGCTATTTGAAATGCTGTATTTAACGTGGTGACATCTTCAGTCAGTATCTGATCTTTCGTCAACACTCCCTCTTCAATGCGTTTGTAGGTTGTCACCATGATCCACAGTTTGTATAAGCTTGCTGTATAAAAAGAGGCATGTTCGTTTGTGTAATAGGATTCACCAGTCTTGAGATTTTTTATGGCAACTGCGTAGGTGCCTTTCGTCCCATCAAGTGTGCTATCCACCACCTGTTGTAGGGATCCTGTTTTTCCTTGTAGCGGGTCACGTATTGCGGTCTTTTTTGCCTGTGGTGTCACTTCCACGATGGGAGAGAGCGTCTCTTTTGGCTCTGATGCGCGTTTTTGAAGCATGTAGAGATATACATCAAACGCTATGCCAAAGACTATGACGCACCCAAGTACTATTTTGATCGTTCTTCTCATAACTGTGTACTCGTACCACAACACTCGATTCTTAAAGATCCCCCTAAAACCGTATCATACACGTATCTGCATTTATAGGTAGCTTTCTACCACCTCGGAGGTGGACGGCACGTGTTTAATGTGAATGTTTTGATTTTTACCCAAAAGAAACCGTGTAAGGATGTGGTACAGATCATAGTCAAACTGAAGACTGTCAGTCTCGATAGCGTGTGCCTCGTCCGAACGTGACTGTTCACCCGCGTAACACCAGCTTGATATGACATGCGCTGTATCATTTTCGACGATCGCGATTGGCCCGGGGTATGGCCACTTTTTGATTTTCGTTTTATAAAAGCCTTCTACAAACCGCATGTTATAGCGGATTGGGAGCTCTTTCCCTTCGCAGGCGCCTCGACAGGTCCCGAGCTCGGACCCGAAGCAAGCATGATCTGTTTTTTCGATCCCGAGCAGTTTTTTACATAGTTTGTAGGTAGATGCCAGCTCATTGAGGGCGGTTTTGAGCTCCCGCTTACTCTTGTATATAGCCAAAAGCGTGCTCAAGTCACTCGGGTATATAGCGGTTCTTTCTTCTATTCGTATGGAGTTATACCCATCTGGCGTTTGCGTCTGAAAAAGGCAGATATATGACTTCACTTCCCGCAGGTGACGATTATAAAGCGGTTTATGCTTTTTTATGAGAGACGCTTCCAGAAGCAGTGCACCGAGTTCTCCGTTCGTTTCTTTGGTCTCGATAGATGCGACGAGTGGAAAGATGTGCGCTTCCTTAGAATCTCGTCCTACCGCGCTAAAGTGCGCCAGCACCCGGTCTTTTATATGGACACTTTTTCCGATATAGAGGCAGGTCCCTTCCACATCATACAGAAGATAGACACCACATGAATTTGGCAGGCGGTCGATATCATCCTTAGATAAAAGCGGTGGCAGAGCTGGGCCACTGATTAGATTCGTGATTACGTCATCTACCGCTCCAGTGCTTTCCGCAGTATCAATTTTTTGTATAAACTCCCATAGGACTTTTGCATCATCAAACGCACGATGTCGAGACTCACAGGTGATACCAAATCGTTCAATGATGCTATCGAGATTGTGATGCCGGAAACTCGGAAATAGACGTCGCGACAATCTAGCAGTACAGAGAATTTTTGACGTAAACGTTTCTCCTATCCTCAAAAATTCTTCTTGGATAAACGAGTAATCAAACTTCGCATTATGCGCCACGAAAATACTGTCCTCCAGAAGCTCACGTATGGTGTCTTTAAGTGCGTAAAATGTCGGTGCACTGTCAAGCTCCGAGGGATGGATACCAGTCAGCAGGGTGATTTCTGGGGGGATATATACTCCGGGAGACACAAGAGATTTGAATGTTTTCGTGAGATGACCATCCTCGACGCGGAGTATTCCTATTTCGATGACTCGAGCGTTTACTGGACTATAACCGGTCGTTTCGACGTCGATAAACGTCAGTCGTGGAGGGATCATACGCTGGCAGTATATCGCACTGTGACTACATATCGCATGCTAGAATAAAAGTACAAATATTCCATGTCCATACACTCTCATCGTTGAAGATCTTTGAGGGCATTTTTCACGAATTTCCCAAATTTGCGATCTTTTTCACGCTTTTCAATCTCGGTCAGTTTATAAAAATCGGATTCTTTCCGAAGTTTGATATAGTTATCATACACGTCTGCCCGTAGTGTCGTATCTTTTAGGGCGGCACGAACAGCACACCCAGGCTCACTGATATGTGAACAGTCAGAAAATCGACAATTTAAAGCAAGCCTAGCGATGTGTTCGTAGACACTTTCTATGCCCGATTCTGATGATGCGATTCCCACCTCTCGCGTCCCTGGGTTATCGATGAGGAGTCCTCCTTTTTGAAGAACATATATTTCCCGCGTGGTCGTAGTATGTGTACCTCTCCCAAGCGTCATGCTTATTTCCCGAGTCACGATTTCCTCGCTTCCCAAAAGTGCATTGATGAGTGATGATTTTCCAACTCCCGATGAACCAAGGAAACAATACGTTTTCCCACTGGTGATACTCTTCTCAAGATCACGCACGCCCGGCTCGGACTTGGTGCTCGTCACGATGACATCTATATCCACAAATCGATCGTGTATTTCATCCATTCGGGTGCGAAGCTCCTCAGGAGATATGAGATCGACTTTGTTTAGTACAATTGTAGGCTGTATGTGACCCTCACTACATAAGACCATAAAACGTTCGAAACGATTGAGATTATAATCTCGATCCATTGATTCCACGATAAATGCAGTATCGATATTGGTGGCGATGATCTGATACTCCTGCTTCCCACTATATTTTTTGTGAAGGATGGAACACCGGGAGAGAATTCCCCGAATCACCGCTTGTTTCTCTGGTAGCTCGGAGATTGCAACCCAGTCGCCAACCGCTGGATAATCTTCTCGCTCACTAGCAGCATGCATCAGTTTTCCGGTTATCTTTGCTACGAACTGTCCGTGAGCACTTGCGACTTTATACGCACCACGATACTCGGCAAGTACCCGAGCAGGTGGGTAATCCGCTAGGCCTTGTTTTTGTCGTTGAGCTTCAAAATATTCGGTATACCCAAGCTCTTCTAAACTGATAGTTTCTATCCTATCCATTGGTGAAAGTATACCAGAATCGTCTATCAACTGATAAAAAGAGGAAGGTGGGTCATAAAAAAAAGAACAGCTGTTACTTTAGTTCCGACAGCTTTTCCCGTATCGTTTTTTGCCAGTACTCCTGCGTGTCATCAATCGTCCCATGATTGGTTTCTCTATCGTACTGGTCTTGCATGGCATTGAGTTCCCGGTCCACCCGGGCATATACGTCGTCCATATAGGCATCGAGCTCCACTTCTCCCTCGTGAACCGCTTTTTGGACCTCTCTATCGCGAAATTCAAAGACTTTGGTTAGTAGGCGTGGGATAGACTGGCGAAATTTTCTAGCCGCAAGTTCTGCGATATCGAAGTGAAGCTGTTCGTGAGACAGGACGTATCCTACGTTACCGTCGGAACTCATCCACGATGCCTGTGTATTAAATCGCGCTTCTACTGAGATATCCGAAAACCGTACGGTACATATGTACTCACCCACTCTCTGACACGATGCTTTACTACTGCTATTTATCGCAACGCCAGTACTTGATTCGGCGGCTGTGCGTCCCGTATCTGGAGGTGGAGCACCTTTGAAATCGTCATATGTCAGCATACGATCTTCCGTCCACACAATCTCAGTAGTAGTATCTTTGACTATCCTAGGTGACTGAATAGGAGATGGCGTTGTCGAGGATACGTTAACCGTTGGCACAGATTGGATTGATGTTGGTGTCCCCACCCACTGGCTTAGGCGTGTATTTTCAATGGGTATACGTGTGTTTGATACACCTACACGCGGAGGATCTACTGGTGGCAGCAAAAGAAGCGCACCAGACATGACCAATACAATACCTACTGCAACTATGAGGCCGAAGCGCCACCCAACGTCTACATTCCGCCGGCCACGTTTTTTCATATCAAAAGAGCGAAGCTACGATATAGTTTATACGGTGTGAGTAGATTTTTCCTGAAGCTCTCTCAC